>URQW01000014.1 GCA_900550105.1 uncultured Pelosinus sp. | reverse complement strand
CGGATTCAAGAAGGCGTTGATGCCCTCTCTGGCTTTGGTGATATTTTTTACCGCAATACCTTATCGTCTGGCGTAATTCCTCAGATTTCGGTCATCATGGGACCCTGTGCCGGCGGCGCTGTATATTCGCCAGCTATTACGGATTTTATTTATATGGTTAAAAATACGAGCCAAATGTTTATTACAGGACCGCAAGTCATTAAATCGGTGACAGCGGAAGAAGTGACGGCGGAAGCGTTGGGCGGTGCTATGGCTCATAATGCTGTATCAGGGGTCGCACATTTTGCTGCGGAAAATGATGAGGATTGCATGGAGCAGGTACGGTACTTACTTAGCTTTCTGCCTAGCAATAACCTTGATGAAGCTCCGATTGTGGCGACAGGTGATGATCCGGCAAGAATCGATGAAAGCCTTAACACATTAATGCCTGATAATCCGAATCAACCCTACGACATGTATGATGTGATCAAAAAGATCGTTGATAACGGCGAGTTTTATGAAATACAGTCTCACTTTGCCAAAAATATGATTATTGGTTTTGCTAGATTTGATGGACGCACTGTGGGAATTATTGCGAATCAGCCGACGATGATGGCTGGATGCCTCGATATTAATGCGTCTGATAAAGCAGCCCGCTTTATTCGTTTTTGCGATGCCTTTAATATTCCACTATTGAGCCTTGTCGATGTTCCCGGCTTCTTACCAGGTACGGGGCAAGAACATGGCGGTATTATTCGGCATGGCGCTAAAATGCTCTTTGCTTATTCTGAAGCGACTGTGCCTAAGATTACCGTAATTACGCGTAAAGCCTATGGCGGCGCTTATATTGCAATGTGCTCACGTCATCTTGGCGCTGATCAAGTCATGGCTTGGCCGTCAGCTGAAATTGCTGTTATGGGGCCTGCCGGAGCGGCCAATATCATTTTCCGTAATGATCCTAATGCCAAAGAAAAAACCGATGAGTATGTTAGAGAATTTGCTACGCCTTACAAGGCGGCAGAACGTGGTTATGCTGATCAAGTTATTGTCCCCAGTGAAACACGGCCGCGGATTATTAGTGCCTTAAATGCTTTTAATGCCAAACGGGAATCTCGCCCTGCTAAAAAACACGGCAATATTCCGCTATAAACAAGGGATAAGCTGAATCGGAGGAGGGGTTGAGACGTGGTGTGGATTGGATTATTATGCGTTATTGTGGCTGTCGTTTTTTTCTTGCGCAGCCGCTATAACGAGGATGAAATAGAAGTGCCGACAGTTGCTGTATCTGCCACAGTTGCGGTCGCTGAAGTTCCTGAAATCATTGCGAATTCAGACGAAGCGGATGAATTGGTAGCCGTGATTGCCGCCGCCATTGCTGAACTAGAGGGAACAAGTGATTTTACGGTACTGAGTGTCTTAGAGCGACATAGCAGCAGATGGCGTACTACAGCCAGACAAGAAGCTGTACACAATTACTTATAAAGCGCGAATCGATATTTCAAGGAGGCAATACTATGGCAAACTACACAATTACCGTGAATGGTAAAACTTATGATGTAACGGTAGCAAAAAATAACGCCACAACAGCAGCAGTCGCTGCAGCTCCAGCCCCAGCTTCTGTTGCGAAAGCGGCCCCAGTAGTTACTGCGACTCCTGCACCGGCAGCACCAGTAGCACCGGCTAAACCAGCGGCAGCGCCAGCAACTGCAGGCGGCAGTCAAGTTACCGCGCCGATGCCCGGTAAAGTGATTACTGTAAAAGTGAGCGTCGGCGATAGTGTAACAAAGGGACAGGAACTTTTGATACTCGAAGCCATGAAAATGCACAATCCGGTTATGGCGCCTTGCGACGGCGTAGTAAAATCAATTAGTGCGAAAGATGGTGATCCAGTGCAGGCAGGTACGCCGCTCTTAGTAATTGGCTAAGCTGAATTGCAGTGATGTGTTAGCTCAAGAAGACAAGGAGGAAACAACTTGGACATTTATACCTATGCGGGATTTTCCTACGGTTTAACTGCCGCACTTTCTTTTGCGACAGTCGGGTTAATCTTAATTATTAATAAAGCCATATCAAAGTTAGGTGGTATGAATAGTGACTGAAATTATGCATAATCTATTTCCCGGTATTTTTTCTTTCTTTGTGCAAGATCCGACGGTTGTTTATGCGCGACTCTTTCTGATTCTGTTTGGTTTTGTGTTAGCTTATTTAGGATTTAAACGCACCTTGGAGCCCTTAATCATGGTCCCTATGGGAATTGGCATGATTGCGATCAATACAGGTGTTCTATTTATGCAAAATGGCGGGATTGGCAATATTTTTCTTGACCCGCTTGTAGCTAAACCTGACGACTTAATGAATATTATGCAAATTAACTTTTTACAGCCAATCTATAACTTGACTTTTAGTAATGGCCTTATTGCTTGTATTGTCTTTTTTGGGATTGGGGCCATGTGTGATATCGGTTTTGTTTTAGCGCGGCCTTGGGCTAGTATTGTTGTAGCCATTTTTGCCGAAGCGGGAACGTTTGCTACTTTGGTAATCGGCTATAAGCTGGGTCTACCAATTGGCGAGGCGGCGGCTGTGGGAACTATTGGCGGCGCTGATGGTCCCATGGTGCTATTTACCTCGTTGATGTTGGCGCCGAATCTGTTTGTTCCGATTTCGATCATTGCGTACTTATATCTAAGCTTAACTTATGCGGGTTATCCTTATATCATTAAGCTGATGATCCCGAAAAAATATCGCGGTATTGAGATGAAGGTGCAACATTCAGAGGTACCTAAAAGTCAAAAGTTTATCTTTACTGTGATTATGTGCGGCGTACTTTGCTTGTTGCTGCCAGTGGCAGCACCGCTGATTATGTCCTTTTTCCTCGGTGTAGCGATTAAGGAAGCCGAGATTGAGCCATACCAAAAGTTGTTAGATAATACGCTTCTCTATAGTGCGACGTTGTTCTTAGGTTTGCTACTTGGCGTGTTGTGTGACGCCAAAACCATTATGGATCCGAAAGTTGGCATTTTAATTGTTCTCGGTATTTTAGCCCTGGCGATTTCTGCTGTTGGCGGTATTATCGGCGGCTGGGTTGTTTATTGGTTTACCAAGGGCAAATTTAATCCGACAGTTGGAATTGCTGGTGTATCGTGTGTGCCAAGTACAGCAAAGCTTGCCCAATATGCGGCCATGGAAGCGAATCCTTATGCTATGATTTTACCAGTTGCCTTAGGGGCCAATATCAGTGGCGTTATTGTGAGTGCCATTGCTACTGGGGTATTTGTTTCAACAGCGCATTTTGTGAAGTAAATTCCAAAATCAGTACGGGTTTTTGAGGTTCTCCCGGCGGTAATGCTTGTGGTTATTTGGTTATCCATAGTGCATTACCGCCTAAGTAAGTGTATAAATGAATAACCAAATTTATAAAAATGGAGGAATTATCATGGCAATTTATGGTGTAGCGCTGCTTTCGTTTTGCTACTTTGTCGGAGTTTGGTTTGGCGATGTTCTAGGCGCTTTGCTTGGCGTAAAAGCCAATGTCGGCGGCGTTGGTTTTGCAATGTTTTTATTGATTATTCTCACGCAAAAACTGATGAAGGCCGGAAAACTTTCCAAGCCGGCGCAAGATGGGATTGCTTTTTGGAATGCCATGTATATCCCTATTGTTGTAGCCATGACGGCACAACAAAATGTATTGGCAGCTCTCAAAGGCGGCCCTCTGGCGCTCGCTGCTGGAACGCTTTCAGTTGCTGTAGCTTTCTTGTTTGTACCTCTATTGAGTAAAATCGGCAAAGCGAAAAAGTAAGTTGAAAATAAGAATGACTAGGAGGGATCGTTCATGGATTTGGGAAAAATGGTTTACGATGTGTTTGTTAGCAATGGCTTAGTAATGTCTTTTATGATTGTTGGTATCGTTACGTATCTTTCTTATTTAATTTCAGATAAGCTTACGAATAAACGGATTCATGGTTCGGCTATCGCTATTATTTTTGGTTTAATACTAGCTTATTGGGGCGGCACAGTGACTGGCGGCTCAAAGGGGATCGCTGATCTTAAGATTTTTTCTGGTATTGGCTTAATGGGCGGCGCCATGCTGCGTGATTATGCGATTGCATCGACCGCTTTTGGCGCGGATCTAAGCGAAATGAAAAAAACCGGCGTGGCTGGTGTTCTGTCGCTTTTCTTAGGAATTATTTCGGCCTATATTGTTGGCGTACTGCTTGCTTTGGCTTTTGGTTATAACGACACGGTAAGCCTAGCTACAATCGGTGCTGGGGCCGTTACTTTTATTGTTGGACCGGTTACTGGTGCGGCAATTGGTGCAAGCTCACCGGTTATTGCAATTAGTATTGCTGCGGGCGTTGTTAAATCAATTCTTGTTATGGTGCTTACACCTACAGTGGCTAAATTTATTGGTTTGAATAATCCGCAGTCTGCTATGGTTTATGGCGGTCTGATGGGCACGACTAGCGGTACGGCTGCTGGCCTGGCGGCTACTGATCCTAAGCTTGTTCCTTATGGCGCAATGACGGCTACTTTTTACACGGGACTTGGCTGCTTGTTATGTCCGTCGATTTTATTCTTAGCGACTAAAGCAATTTTTGGTTAAATCTGAGTTGTAAAATCGAAATAGTTACAAAAAAGCCCGCAACTGGTCAGTCGACTGGTTTGCGGGATTTTTTAGGTTAATCGATTTGCAGGCGGAGTATTGGGAAACTTTACGGCTTTTAGTATGAAATTTTACAGAGGTGATACTGGTAATGGTAAAATAGAAGGAAATAACAATTATATTAGGATGGAGAATATGAAAGAGAAATGGACGATTGGTGAAGTGGCAAATTTATTTGAGGTATCAACAGACACACTTCGCCATTATGAGAAGATGGGCTTGTTTTCCTCACAAAAAAATGAAGCAAACGGCTATCGTTATTATTCTTATGATGAAATTATTGTATTAATGGACATTTTATTTTTTAGAAATCTGGAATTGCCCGTGAAAGAAGTTAAACGTATTCTCACAGAATTAGATATTAGTGACATTACAAGTATTCTCTACCAAAGTCAAACTAGAGTGGAAAAGAGAATCAGAGAGCTGACTCATTTGAAACAGCAAATTGAACAGGCGGCTTGCCAATATCAGTTATGCAAGAAGCTTATCGGAAAGTTTCAATATGTTTCTGCGCCAGAATTTAAATATAAGCTTGTTAGCAATCAGTCGGAAGATTTGGTTGCAATGATTCGTAAGTATAAAAAAGAAGATTGGCTGAGTGAGCGCATTCAATATACTCTAATGGTTCTTCGTGAGACGCTTGTAACTAATCCAAGTTTTATTGCGGCTCAAATTGGCTTGAGTGCGGAAGAGGAGCACGCTGGTTTGCTAAATCAATCAGAGCGACAAGTACTTTCTTCGTTTGCGGGAAAGGAATATCTTTATACTGTCATCGGAACAACCTATATAGAACCGAAAAATAGCATGCTTGATCGAGCCTTGCAGTATATCAATGCAACAGGGAGAAATATCGTCGGACCGCTGATTGGACGATACATAGCAAGCGAGCATAAAAACAGTCTTGATTATTATGAAATTTGGATAGAAACCCAAAAAACTTGACCTTTGAGTTGCTCCAAGGTTTATCATCAACTTGAGGTGATAAACGTGTCTGAAAATATATTAGGCAGGGAAAATGTGACTGCCTTGTTTTTTAAGTATGCAATTCCTTCGATTATGGGCATGGTGTTTTTAGGCGTTAATACAGTGGTGGATGGTTTTTTTGTGGGTCAATATATTGGACTGAATGCTTTAGCCAGTGTAAATATAGCAATGCCGTTTTTTAGTTTGATGATTGCCATTGGCGTTGTAGTTGGAATTGGCATGCAAAGCCTTGTCGGCCGCTTGCTCGGGGCCGGTGAAAAGAGCAAAGCCGATGATGCTTTTAAGACAGCGCTGTATTTGATCAGCGGTATATCTTTTTTGCTTGCTTTATTTTCTACGATATTTACTAAAGAAATTGCTGTTTTTTTAGGTGCGAATGAACAACTGATCGATCTTGTCATGATTTATCTGAAATATGAAGGAATATTTTTACCACTCTTAGGCATTATGTTTGTACTGGATTATGTACTAAAAATTATGGGAAAACCTATATATTCCATGCAAATTCTGATTGTTGCTGTTATCAGTCATATGATACTGAATTACTGTCTGATCGTCCAGGGCGATTTAGGCGTAAAAGGGGCGGCTATTGCCACAGGGATCAGTTATAGTATTGCTTTTATTATGGCCGTACTGCCTTTTATCACGGGACAAACGACTTTGAAATTGCTTCAGGGGAATTTTGATAAACGTTTTGCTTACCAAATTATTTGCAATGGAACTTCAGAGGGAATTACCGAAATCTGTACAGGCGTTACGACCTTTTTATTTAATATTACATTGATGCGTTATGTCGGCGAAGTTGGCGTAGCAGCATTTACGGCAATTGGTTATTTTTCCTTTGTAGGCAATAATATTTTGTTAGGCATAGCTGATGGGGTTGGTTCGATTATTAGTTATAATTATGGCAAGGGGAGTATGGCTCGAGTAAAAAAGACCCTTAAGCTAGCCGCTATGGCGGCGCTATTTATTGGCCTAGGACTCTTTGCCGTGATTTTCAACTTTGCCAGAAATATTATTCTTCTTTTTCTTGATGGCGCCAATGAGCTTGTGATTCAGTTTGCTGTGCAAGGGGCCGAAGTGTATGCTTTTGCCTTTTTGATAAATGGTCTCAATGTTATCGTGTCAGGTTATTTCACGGCTATTTGTTATCCTAAAAATGCGGCATTCATCGCTTTAAGTAAGGGGCTGGTTTGGGTTGGAATCGGTATTGTTATATTGCCGAAGCTGCTAGGCATACAAGGAATTTGGCTCACTGTGCCGATTGCCGAGCTTATAACCTTTATTCTATCGCTTCTATTGATTCGCAGTCATTTTAGACAAGTTTTTCAATAAACAGCAAGGGCAAGACTGGCGCGTTTGTCAGTCTTGCCCTTTGCTTTGTTTAAATAAATAAATTGGTGTTGGCGTTGTCTGTTTCACCAAGGTAATAGCCGACACCGCCGAATTTTACGCCGTCAAGCAATTCCTCTGGTTTAAGTCCCATTACGTCAAGCGACATTTGACAGGCGACAATTTCAATGCCTGAGTCCAGAGCAGCCTGAATCAGTTCTTCTAGGGACGTAACATTTTTATTTTTCATGACTCGGCGCATTAATTTTGTTCCAATGCCTAGCATATTCATTTTTGATAAGGTTAAATTTTGACTGCCTTGAGGCATCATCATTCCAAACATCTTATCAAGAAAGCCTTTTTTGACGGGAATATGTTCTGGCTTGCGGAGAATGTTCAGTCCCCAGAAGGTGAAGAACATTGTTACCTTTTTTCCCATAGCTGCGGCGCCATTGGCAATGATAAAGGCGGCAATGGCTTTATCTAAGTCGCCACTAAAAACGACAATGGTTTTATTGTCTTTTCCCTGATGCGTAGGCGGAAGCGTTAAGGCAGAATTACTTTTTTTTTTATAAAGGCTGTAATTTGACCTTTGGTTTTATCAAGGTGTAACAGTTCATTCTGCGTGTTCTTGCACCAGGCTTTAATATCTTCCAAGAAGCCGGGATCAGAAGACAGCACTTTGAGAGTTTGACCTTCTTTCATTTCATCCATACAATTTTTAACGCGCATTAACGGGCCAGGGCAGCAGAGGCCGCAAGCATCGACTAATTTGTCAAAAGAAATATCTGTGGGGTTTTTCTCTTTTAAAATTTGCGTATCTTCTTCGATAAAGAATTTCCTGTCATTTTGAGCAGTCATACCTGGCTTAAAGTCGAGGGCTGATGAGGATTTATAGCCGCCTGTCATGTTTTTAACTTGAAAGCCATTTTGCGATAAAATTCTTGAGGCGATATAGCCTCTAAGACCGACTTGACAGTATTCAAGAATTAACTTGTTTTTGTCTAATTCATTCATTCTAGTTCTTAGGCTGTCTACGGGGATATTGATGGAGCCAGGCAAATGGCCGTTTTCAAATTCGAGTTCAGTCCGAACATCAAGGATAGTGACGTTTTCTAGATCATAGTTGGCGAGGTCCTGCGCTGTAAAGGTATCCATTCGGCCTGTTATGATATTTTCAGCAACATAGCCAAGCATGTTGACAGGGTCTTTTGCTGAGGAAAAAGGCGGTGCGTAAGAAAGTTCTAATTCTGTCAAATCGGTCACAGTTCCATTTAAACGAATGACTGTAGCAATGACGTCAATTCGCTTATCTACGCCATCAAAGCCTACTCCTTGAGCGCCTAAGATGCGGCCTTCCATAGTAAATAGAAGTTTTAAGGTTAAAGGAGTGGCGCCGGGATAGTAAGAGGCATGCGACACTGGATGAATGTAAATGGCTTTATAGGAAATGCCGAGTCGCTGTAAAGTTCTTTCATTATTGCCAGTAGCAGCGGCGGTCAGCCCAAATATTTTAAGAATCGATGTGCCTAAGGTTCCTTTATAGGTGCTTCTTAGACCGGCAATATTGTCCGCAGCGATTCTGCCTTGTTTATTGGCAGGGCCGGCTAGCGGGACTGCTGTAGCTTGCTTATTGACAAAGTCGCTTGTTTCGATGGCATCACCGACGGCATATACGCCAGGCAAAGAAGTTTCTAATTTGTCATTTACGATGATGTGACCTTTGGCTCCCAGTTTAATACCGCTTGCTTTAAGAAAACTGGTATCAGGCGCTACGCCGATTGCCAGAATCACAACATCTGCTGTAAGACGTTCCCCGCTGCTTAGAAGGACTTCGATTGATTCATTATGGTCCGTAAAAGCTTTGACACCGTCATTTAATTTAAGTTGAATACCTTGATCGTCTAATTCTTTTTCCACAAGGAGAGCCATCTCCGTATCAAAGGGAGCCAGAATATGTGGCGCCGCTTCCACAAGAGTAACAGCGAGATTACGATCTTTAAGGTTTTCTGCCATTTCTACGCCGATAAAACCGCCGCCAATAATAATGGCGCTCTGGATGTCCTGACGATCAACAAATTCTTTAATGGAGTCTGTGTCAGGAATATTTCTTAAAGTGAAAATTCGGCTACTATCAATACCGGGAATCGGCGGACGAATTGCCTTTGCTCCCGGTGATAAGATGAGAGAGTCATAACTTTCTTCATAGATGCCCTTTTCCTTACTATTGACTGTGACTGTTTTTTTCTCTGGGTTGATTGCAGTTACTTCACTATTGACTCTGACATCAATATTAAACCGAGAATTGAAGCTTTCTGGGGTTTGCACTAATAAATTACCGCGCTCCATAATGGTTTCGCCAATATAATAGGGCAAGCCGCAATTGGCGAAAGAAATATATTCATCGCGTTCAAACATAATAATTTCAGCTGTTTCATCAAGCCGTCTCAATCGTGCCGCTGCCGATGCGCCGCCGGCGACTCCACCGATAATCAATACTTTTTTACTCATAAGAAACCTCCTTAATGGATGTGGTTTAATCAGGGAATAATATTTTGATAAGCTGAATCACTGTTTCGTCGCAAACCTGATAGTTTACTTCCAGACCATTTCTGCTTCCTGTAATAATTCCGGCAGACCGTAGTTTTTGTAGATGCTGCGATACTGTGGATTGCGGCAAATCTAAACAAGATTGCATATGAGAGACATTGCAGGAACCCTTACTGATCAATCCCCTGACGATACATAACCTGACAGGATGGGCCATTACTTTTAATAGCTCGGCATACTGGGTAAATTTTGCATAGTCTTTTTCCATGGGTTTATCCATCCTTTTAAATCATTATATTTATATAATACGATATATAGATATTTAAAGTCAACTTGTCAAAGAAATTTAATTTGGATTTCATCGTGATGATTCTTACTTTGCACAGGATTGACATAGAGCTAAAAAAGCTCTGAGCGCAGGCGTTAGCCATTTTTCCTGATGATATAGTAAGATCGTGTTTACGTTAAAAGCAGGACCGTTCCAAGGAAGTGCGACTAATTTTTTGTCGGCGATTTCTTGCTTGACCGAAACTTCAGGTAGAAAGGCGACGCCTAAACCGCAGCTAGTACATTCTTTAATGGCGCCCATGCTAGAAAGCTCCATAAGAGAACTGGGCTTTACTTGCTGCTCTCGCAGCATAGCCAGAATGAGCGGGCGATAACCGCAGCCAGCCATGGTTAAAATGAGACATTCTGTTGTGAAGTCGGCGGGTGTAATACTTTGTTTTGCTGCCAAGTGATGCTGGGGACTTGCAACAAGGATCATGGATTCTTGTTGCAGAAGATTTGCCGCAATATTAGGGATGGTGATTTTATCTGTCAGCACAAGCGCGATGTCAATATCATTGCTTTTTAAAAGTGGGGGCATCTTTTCGCAGGGTTCTGTTCGTACGCGAAGTTCTACTTGGGGATACTTACTGCGATATTCCTGGAGAATTGCGGGAAGACGATATACACATAGCGTTTCGGCTGCACCAATCGTGAGACTGCCGCGGTAAACTTGCGGTGAAAACTCAGCTTTTGCTTTGGCGCAAAGCGCTAAAATAGTTTGCGCATTTTGCAAAAAGGCTTTTCCTTCGCTAGTAAGTTGAATATTTCGTCCCAAACGTTCGAATAACTTGACTTGAAGTTCTGTTTCAAGCTGGTGGATTTGGCCAGTAATATTAGATTGAGCATAACCTAACTTTTCTCCCGCTTTAGTAAAATTTAGCGTTTGCGCGGCGGTGCAAAATATTTGTAATTGGCGAAATTCCATAGAAATCTCCTCTCGATCTATCAGTCTAAGTGATAGAAATGATATAAAACACTTATTTTTTCTGTTGATATTTGCATGATATACTGGGACAGAAAAAAAGTCTATAGTTTGGGAGAGTGAAATGTGATGAGTAATGTATTTTACCGCAGCTTAAATAAACACTATCTGGAAGTGGACTATGGCGAAGGCATTTATTTATATGACAAGGCTGGGAATAAATATATTGATGCTTGTTCGGGAGCGGCAGTAGCCAATTTAGGTCATGGCCATCCTAAAATATTGGCGGCTATGTTGAAGCAGGCGGGCAAGGTCGCTTTTAGCCATTTGTCGCGCTGGACGTCAGAGCCGATTCAGGAATTGGCTGATTTAGTGGCTGATTTGGCGCCTGGATCCTTAAATAAATTATATTTGGTTTCCGGTGGTTCGGAAGCCACTGAGGCGGCGCTGAAAATGGCGCGACAGTATTATGTGGAAAGAGATGGACAAAGTTCAAAATATCGTGTGATTTCTCGCTGGAAAAGCTTTCATGGTAATACGATCGGCGCACTATCGATGACTGGCGATAAACGGCGTAAAATCTATACACCTTTGCTGTTGAATTTACCTCATATTGTTCCCGCATACTGTTATCGTTGCCCTTTTGGCAAAAGTGAAGCAACTTGCGAAGTTGACTGTGCCTTAGATTTAGAGCGCGCCATAAAAATGGAAGGTGCTGAATATGTAGCGGCATTTATTGCGGAAACTGTCGGCGGCGCTGCTTGTGGGGCAATCGTTCCCCATAAGGATTATTTTAAAATTATTCGCGAGATTTGCGATCATTATGATATTTTATTTATTGCTGATGAAGTGATGGCTGGCTTTGGTCGTACTGGATCGATCTTTAGTATTGCTGACTGGGGCGTAGAACCTGATATGATTTGCGCCGCGAAAGGCATGAGCGCAGGATATTCGCCGTTAGGGGCTGTAATTGCCAAAGAAAAAATTTATGATACTTTTAAAGCGGGGTCAGGTGTATTTGTCCATGGTCATACTTATGGCGGTAATCCCTTGTCAGCGGCGGTTTCTGTAGCTGTTATCCAAACATTGCTTGAAGAAAACATTGTAGAAAATGTCCAGACCGTAGGCGCGTATCTGCTGAATTTACTTAAAGAAAAGCTACTTCCCTTTTCTTTCGTTGGTGATGTAAGAGGCAAAGGGTTGCTACTTGGCGTGGAACTTGTCAAAGATAAAATAACAAAAGAACCTTACCCGGCTAACATGGCGATTGCTGACAAACTGACAATGACGCTGCTTAAGCAAGGCGTTATTGTTTATCCCGGGAACGGCAATGCTGATGGAATAAACGGCGATCAGTTTTTATTGGCGCCGCCGCTAATCATTACGAAAGATCAAATAGATGAACTTGTTGATAGCCTTGTGGCGGGATTTCATGAATTTGCTCATGAATTAGCTTCTTACTATTGAAGGAAAAAAACAATAAGCTGGTGAATAAGAGTTTATTACAGTATAAAATCATGAAGTTTATTTTAATGAGGTGGTCAATTTATGGAGAATCCTTTTGTAATATACTCTTTTCACCGTGATGAGGCTGGAGCTATGGACGATTTTTATCGTGCTGATGGTTTTGCTACGCAAGAATCTGCTGAAGCAACAGCTCGTGAACTGCTTGCAGAATATGTGAAATCTGATTATGATGGTTGGGTGGAGATTTATGAGCTGCAAAAGGACGGTATTTTGCAGCATATTTCAACACTAAATAAAGAAAGTCTGACAGTATCATAAATAGTGCTGAGAAAGAAGATGCCGCAAGGCGTCTTTTTTTATAGGTGTGATAAAAGTAACAGCAATAAGCCCATAAAGTTTTTATAATAAAACTAATATATTTTGCGGGGTGATCAAGTGGGTAGAACAAGTGCAGGAGAGTACATTGTAGTGTTAAAAGAGTATTTTGCTGCTGACAGCAGGCGAATTAATCACGCACTGAAAGTACTGGGCGCAGCGGAAGCGATTATGGCTGGCGAACAGGTATCAGAACAAATTCTTCAAACTGTCATTCCAACAGCGGTTTTTCATGACGTCGGAATTAAATTGGCAGAGCAAAAATATCATTCTGCCGCGGGACCTTATCAGGAGCTAGAAGGACCGCCTGTCGTGCGTCAGCTTATGGAGCAGCTTGGTAAACCAAAAGAACTGATTGAGCGCGTGGCTTATATTGTTGGTCATCATCATACGGCTGATAAAAATGACGGACTTGATTTTCAGATTATTTGGGAAGCTGATTTGATCGTAAATATTGAGGAGGAAGAAATTTATCGACACAGCGAAAAGATGCCAGGAATTATTGAAAAAAACTTCAGAACAGCTACAGGAATAAGACTGGCTGAGGACCGGTACGGATGGAATCGTTAGATAGCTGGGGGCGATTTTGGTAAATGGACAGAATGGATCGCGAGAAAAAAAGTGTAGAAAAACTGATTTCTATCTACTGTCAAGGCGTTCATCAACAGCGTTCGGAGCTTTGTCAGGAATGCAGCGAACTATTGCATTATGCCCGGCTAAGATTGGAGAAATGCCCGTTTCAGGCGAAAAAGCCTGTCTGTGAGAAGTGCTTGATTCACTGCTATCAACCAGAGAAACGTCAGCAGATTATTTCAGTCATGCGCTATGCTGGACCTAAAATGATTTATAAAGATCCCTTACTAGCCTTGCAGCATCTATTTGGTGTTTTAAAGTGTCGCTTTCGTTCAGCAACAAAAAATTTACAATAAGTTAGGACTTTTTTCATGTTAGCCGGGACAAAAGACCTTGACTTCCTTGCTGCTGAGATGTAATATTATACCAACAAGTTGTGTTAGCAATTTTTCGCATCACAAGACAACATGAATATGGGCAAACCTATCGAAAGGTAGGGACGCAAAGCCATGGGTCTAAAGACAGAATGTCGATGATTGCCAGGTTGCCGATTGATATAATTGTATTTAAACCAGTCATTCGGCTGGTTTCTTTATTTTTAGTAGCAGGAGGAGATTGTAATTATTTATGATATGTTAAAAGAATTGCAAGAAGAAATCGAGAAGCATCGTTTAGCTTTAATTGATGTTCTTGCGCACAAAGGTTCTTTATCCACTGAAGCAATTAAGTTAAATAAAATTTTAGATGAAAAAGTGAAAGAATATCAGCTATTGCGAAGAAGATTAGCGTAAGTAAAATGCGGCTGTTTTGACAAGATTTTGTCAGAACAGCCGCATTTTTATTTTTTTTGATACCTTTAGGATTAAACCTCATCAAAGCGATAGCTTGTCATTGATAAAGAACCTAGTGTACAAGAATCATTAAAAATGGAAAGTTGGTCGTTAGAACCTGTCGCACCAAGGGCGTAAAGCAGGGGATAAAAGTGATCCGGCTCAGGAAAGGCAAGGTTTGCCGCTGGGCCAGCTTGAGAATAATCAATAACTGCCTGATAATTTTTAGCGATGATGTTTGTTTTAATATAGTGATCGAAGGATTCGGCCCAATCATAGCCTGTTTCTAAGTCCCAGGCGATACGGGAAAGGTTGTGGACTACATTGCCGCTAGCGAAAATAAGAACCCCTTGTTCTCTTAATTGGCGGATTTCCTGACCAATTTGAAAATGCTTGGCGGCAGAGGCATTTCTGTCAACGCTTAGCTGATATACGGGGATATCAGCTTGCGGATAGAGGCGATGTAGAACGGACCAAGATCCGTGATCAAGTCCCCAGCTATTATCAATAGCTACAGGACTGCTAATTAAATTTTTTGTAATCTGGGCGAAATGGGGTGAACCTGGTGCAGGATACTGAACTTGATACAATTCTTTGGGAAAACCATACATGTCATAAACTGTTTTAGGTTCTTTGGCGTCGGTGATTCTAGTACCTGCCGTATACCAATGGGCGGAAATTGCCAGAATCGCTTCTGGCCGCGGTAAGCTTTGACCGATTTCGCTCCAAGTTTTTGCGTATTTGTTATTATCTATGGCATTCATGGGAGAACCGTGTCCGATAAAGAGGACAGGCATTTTGGATTTTTGTTGTGTCATGACAAACGCCTCCTTACTAAGATCTTCTATTTATCTTATTAGTCAGCGTAAAGTTCTTATTAGATATGGCCTACTTCGATTTTGTTTCAAGTGTTAGACAGTAGTTGATAAATTGTTGTAACGACGGTGAAAGATATTTATTTTTATGATAGACAAGCGAAAAATTTCGTTGCAAGGAGAGTTCTTTTATCGTCAAAGCGATTAAAGTGCCATCAGCTAATTCGTGGCGGACAGCTTGACGTGAAATGACACTAATACCTAAATTGGCCATAACGGCTTTTTTTATGGTTTCTGCGTTATTATAGACGCCAATCACTGTATAGGTATAGCCTTGTTCTTTCATAGCTTTTTCAAATAGTTCCCTTGTTCCGCTGCCGCTTTCACGTACGAAAAAACCGAGTGAGGCAATTTCTTTTGCTTTTAAGTGATTTTTCGTTGCTAGACTATTTTGGGGCGAAACAATACAAATCAATTCATCCTGGAGAAAAGGTTGACTGTGTAAATATTCCGAGTGAATTTCGCCTTCTACTAAGGCCAGGTCGAGTTCATCTTTTAAAAGCATCGCTTCTAGTTCTGCTGTGTTGTGAATTTCTGAGAAAATTTCCTGCTGGGGATTTGTCTGCTGGTTATAAATTAGAAGATCTATAAGCAGAGCTTCACCAATTGTTACACTAGATCCAAGGCGCAGCCGACTGGTCTTTCCGAAAGAGTGCATTTCGTCTTCGGCTTGTTTATTTAAATGAATGATGTGACGGGCATATACAAGAAGGCGACGGCCAGCTTCAGTTAGAAAAAGTTTGCGTCCCAATCGTTCAAATAAGAGAGCTTCATAATGTTCTTCCAGTTCTTGTACCGCTAAACTGACGGAGGGCTGCGTCATATGCAGGCTTCGGGCCGCTCGGGTCATATTATTCTCATCGCATACGGCAAGGAAAATTCGCAGATGGCGTAATGTCATAAAAATCCCCTTATATAGTTTTACCTATTGTTTTTATCAAATTATACTATTTTACTTATTTTACCGCAAGTGCTAGACTACAAACCAAGACAGGAAAGGAGATTTATCGATGAAACAAGAAAAGCTGTATGGGATTGGACTTTCTTTTTTATTTGCGGCGGTTGCTTATACTTTAGGACTATATTATCCGATTATTGGCGGACCTGTTTTTGGCATTGTGTTGGGGATGATTTTTGCAAGCGTGAAACGCCCGCAAATTTTAGAAGCTGGCATTTCGTTTACTGGCAAGAAGATTTTGCAGTATGCAGTTATTCTTTTAGGATTTGAGATGAATCTGTTTGAAGTAGCAGCTATAGGCGCGAAATCTTTTTCTGTAATGATTTTTACTTTGCTTACCGCTTTTGGCGTAGCTTACTTAGTGGGGAAATTATTAAAGCTTGATCGTAAGACAACGCTGCTGATTGGCGCTGGTACCGCAATTTGCGGCGGCTCAGCCATTGCTGCTGTAGCTCCGGTGATTGCAGCAAAAGATAAAGAAATTGCTTTTTCTATTTCTACTATTTTCTTATTCAATGTAGCTGCTGTATTTTTGTTTCCCTTTTTAGGACACTATTGGCAGTTATCTGATACTGGTTTTGGTATGTGGGCTGGCACGGCTATCAATGATACTTCTTCGGTTGTTGCCGCGGCTTACTCTTACAGTGATGCGGCAGGCAGTTATGCTACGATAGTCAAATTGACGCGGGCCTTGATGATTGTTCCCATCTGCCTCTTATTGGCTGGTGTCATGGCTTATCGCAATAAACAGAAAAACTCTTTTTCGTTTCAGAGAATATTTCCTTGGTTTATTTTATGGTTCGTTGTTGCCTCGCTGGTTCATACAGCGGGAGTT
Organism: uncultured Pelosinus sp.; assembly: GCA_900550105.1. Classification (GTDB taxonomy): domain Bacteria; phylum Bacillota; class Negativicutes; order UMGS1260; family UMGS1260; genus UMGS1260. The sequence goes on along the minus strand of URQW01000014.1, from coordinate 38,455 downwards.
TTGCCGGAAAGTCTAGCTGGATTATTAGGATCTTGCGGCAAATTTGCAATCATGATGGCCATGAGTGCCATCGGCCTCAATACTCGGTTGGTTGAACTTGTGAAAAATGGCGTACGACCCATTTTATTAGGTTCAGTATGCTGGGCGGCAGTCGCTTTTGCTTCTTTATTTGTGCAGCATCTGAGTGGCCTGTTATGAGGAACTCATTACGGTGAATATAGTGTCACTTTGTTTTTGCTTCGTTTGCTAAGGTAGAGTGCTTTATCAGCACAGGCGACTAACTCGTCAAGAGAGGTTATGTCATCAGGGAATTTTGCTAGGCCAATACTTACGGTACAGCCGTTTAGTGATGTTTGGCTGCTTAAACGAATGGTTTCCGCTAAGGCAAATAACTCCTCTTTGGAAAAGTTGCGTAAAATAATGGCAAACTCATCACCGCCAAAGCGAAATACGGCTTGGTTTCCGGCAATGTCTTGCATGATTTTCGTAAATTTTTTTAGAATATCGTCCCCAACTAAGTGTCCGTCGGTATCATTGAGACGTTTAAAATAATCAATATCTAGGAGCAGCAGTCCGATCGATTCAGCACAGAGATCTGTTTGGCAGCGGCTTAATTCTTGGTCAAAAGCGCGACGGTTGTAAGCACCTGTTAAAGAATCCTTATCGGCGGCTTCTTCTAAGTTTGTATGGATTTCTGCTAGCGTTTCAATTGTGTTATTGTAGACAAGCGCCATTTGGCGAAACTCTTTGGCATAATCAAGAGGATTCAGTTTTTTATAGTTGCCCTTTTTTAGACTACTGAAAGATTGAATGAGTTGTTCTAGTGCCGCTGTATAACCTTTAGCGATGTAAAGTCCAATAACAATGATTGCGATAATACCAAGAAGCGATAAGAAGAGATTTTCGTAGACAAGCATATTGCGGCTACGTACAATATCTTCTGTCGGGGTGCTGACAGTTACAATCCAGCCGAGATCGGGTACTTTGCTGTAGCCCACATATTGCATCGTTTCCGAAGGCGCTGTTAACATTTTAGCGCCTTCTTCGTGGTCTAGTTGATCAAAATACGCTGTGTTTTGACCAATTCGTTCTTTATTGGGGTGGTAGACGATCGTGCCTTGCCGATCCAGCAGGGCAATATAACCGTTACGGCCAAAGCGTTTATTATCAAATAGAGAAGCAAAGGTACTTCTGTCTAGTTTTATCGAGCCAATTACGGCTCCTGTAACCTGGCCGTTGTTCATGATGGGGACAGCAATCGTAATCACTTTAAAATTCATGACTGATTTTAAGACATCACTGATATAAGTTCGCCCAGTAATGACTTGTTTAAAATAATATCTGTCTGATACATTGAAAAAGACGGGACGATATTCATTGCCTGATAAGCGTACCATATCGCCTTTTTGATCGGTAATAATAATCATATCTACTTCCGGCATTAAGGCATTTGCTTTATCAAGCAACTCTTGGCTTCCTCGAATACTCTCATCTTCGGCAATAATTCGCAGATTTTTTTCCACTTTAGCGAAATAATCGGAAAGCTGGCTGCTCATATTATTGGCGGCTTGCTCATTAATATCTAAGAGGAGTGAATCTGTGTCAGAAATAAATACTTTATCAAAAACGATAAATTGCATGAAACTTGTTAAGATGATTGACAAGCTCAATAAAAGGGTAATTTTATGAAAAAGCCGCATGGAATCATCCTACCCATCATGATTATTTTGATATAAATTTTACGGTATTTTGTTCATTATAACAATACATAGATTTTATAAATTGGAACCTGTTTATATTGTTGTCAGGGAAGAAATGCAAAAAAAATCTAGGGTTTTATTCTCTCTAGAAACCTTGGTGGAAGCTTTGTTCTTTGTCATGAGATCTTTTGAGTTTTTTGTTGCTTTTAGCTAAAAATGAGCAAAAACTTTGTTCATTATAACTATAGATTTTTAATTTGAATCTTGTTATAGTATAACAAAGTTACCTGTATGGTAATGATTTAAGACTGAAAAATGATTGCGATGGCGCAAGACAGGATATATTGCTGTCTTGCGTTTTTTGTTTAAAAAAGTATTTGCATCGTTGCAAAGCCTCATTTATGATGGCTTTATTTTTTTACATAAAAAAGGAGTGGATGCGAAATGAATGGAAGATTTTTGACAATTTTAATGGGGTTTATTATTCCGTTAACGGCCATTGTGTTGTTATTCCCCTTATGGAACAAAGTTGAACCTTTTGTATTGGGCTTTCCTTTCAATTATTTCTGGATGTTTTTGTGGTTATTTCTTACTTCCGTTTGCCTATTCGCTGCTTATAAAGTAGACCCTTTAAACAAAAGAGCTGATTGGTGAAAATAATTATTTATAAAACTATTTTTAACTAAAAAGATAGAGGAGGGGGATTTTATGGCAATGTTAGTATTTTCTCTGATTATGATATTATCTTTAGGTCTTGCCCTTTTAGCAAGACGAGGAAGTATCAAAAATAGTATGGATGATATGTTAAAAGCAAGCGGTTCCTTTGGTTCTTTTCTTTTGTTTTTTATTTCTGTCGGCGAGATTTATTCGATTGGTACATTGTTAGGCGCACCTGGTTCGATTTATTCTAAAGGCGCTAATTACGGTGTCTGGTTTTTTTGTTACATTCTACTTGCCTACGTTGTAGGATATTTTTTAAACCCTGCGGTGTGGCGTATGGGGCAATTAGCTAAAGCTACAACGGTAGCTGATGTGATTGGCTGGCGATTTAATAGCAAGGGATTAGAAGTCATTGTTGCAGCAATTGGTATTGTTTTCTTTATCCCATTAATTCAGTTTCAGATTACCGGGATGGGGATTGTATTTCATTATCTTGATTTAGGAATTTCTTTTGAACCTGCAGCGATTATTGGCGCTGTTTTGGCCTTTGCTTATTTGTGGCTTGCCGGAATCCGCGCGTCCGCTTATGTAAGCGTTTTGAAGGATGCGTTGTTAATTTTAGCGGTTGCCGCTGTTGGGATAGCCGCTGTCATGGCCATGCCCGGTGGCGTTGAAGGGATTTTTCGCGCAGTAGAGGCAAAAACACCGCAACTTCTTACTGTGACCTCCGAGCCGCTTACGGCAGGTACTACTTTTACCATCTCTACAATACTGTTTCAAATGCTTGGCTTCTATGTCTCGCCGACTAATTTGCAGGCGACCATGTCCAGCAAAAATGCAAAAAATTTACGTCGTAACGCAATTTTTATGCCGCTTTACATGATTATGTTCCCCTTTTTAGTTATAGCTGCTTATTATAGTTTAGTGGCTATTCCCGGCTTGGAAAAAGCTGATTATGCTTTACTTGCGGCGGCGGTAAAACTTCTGCCTAGCTGGTTAGTAGGACTTATTGCCGCTGGCGCCGCGCTTACGGCGATCTTATTTATGGCCGTTGCCGCCCTTAGCATTTCAGGCTTGTTTTCTAAAAATATTCTTGCTGTTGTAAAGCCTAATTTAGCGGAACAAGAACTGATTTTAGGCGCTAGAATTATGATGGCTGTATCACTAGGATTAGGCGTCTATTTCGCTATTTTCTCGCCAAATCTTGTAGCAAATTTACTCGCTCTGGGATATTTTGGATTTACTCAGCCAGTAGTGGCTATTTTATTCGGATTTTTCTGGAAACGCTCCACTCAGTGGGGCGTGATTAGTGGTTTGGCATTAGGAATTGCTTATCTGTTTTTAGGTGGCGTCGCTCCCTGGGGCATTAACAAAGGCCTTATTGCCTTGTTCTTGAATTTAATTGTTGCTGTGATTGTGAGCTTACTGACAAAACAGGATGCAGAAGTGAAGCGACGTTTTGAAGCTTATCATGAAAGCGATTTATCAACCGTTGAGACGAAGAAAGCTTCTCTTCCGGCCTAATCTATTTAGAAGATACCAATGATGTCGCAGGATTTGCTGGAATGACTCAGGAATTATGATTAGTAGAGAAGCATTTTACAGCGGAAAAAACATAGACTGAAAAGAGGAGTTGATTCTATGGCTTTGAATCAATTTTTTGCAGACACTGTTTTTTTAGGCGGAAAAATAATTACGATAAATAATCAAAATGAAATTTGCGAGGCTGTTGCGGTACGGGGGAATCGGATTATTTACGTCGGCAGCCGTTTGGGGGCAGAAGATTACATAGGAGCAAAGACAGCTGTTATCGATCTTCAGGGGCGAGTGGTGACGCCGGGGTTTATTGACTGTCATTTTCATCCGATTTTATATGGCTTTTTTGATGGAGCGATTATTGATATAACCTATGAAAAGGCGAAATCGATTGGGGCGATTCAGGCCATTATTGCGCAGGAGGCAGCGAAGCGGCGCCCTGGTGAATGGATCAAGCTGTGGGGCTATGATCAAAATAAATTGCAAGAGCAGCGTCATGTGACTATTGAGGATCTTGATGCTGCAGCGCCGAAAAATCCTGTGCAGTGTATGCGAGTCTGCGGTCATATGGGCGTGTATAATACGTTGGCGCTAGCAACTGGCGGAATTCATAGCCCGGCCGATGCGGCTAAGTTTGCGAAAAATGAAGTTGTTGTTGAAAATGGTCGCCTTACGGGCATGACAAAAGAGACGACGAATTTTTATCTTTGGTCTAAGGTTGTCTATAGTGATGCGGAAATGCGCGCGGCTCTAAAAAAATCCAATGATTTACTCTTAAAGACAGGCATTACATCGATTCATGATCCCGGTGAATTTGGTGCACAATCATTCCAGTTGATGCAGCAAGCTTGTTGTAATGGGGAGTTCAAGCCTAGGGTCTATGCGATGCTGCACAGTGTTTTTGGTAAGCCTTTTTCTAAAAAACTTTGCGATGACTTTTTGGCGCTGGGACTGCAAAGCGGTATTGGCGACGAGAGATTTAAACTAGGTACGTTGAAAATTATGATTGACGGCGGTACTAGCGGCCCGTCCTGTGCGACCCGCCAGCCTTACAGTCATAATGCGAAGCTGCCAGGAATTTTGACCTGGACCCAGGATGAGGTTAACGCTATGATTGCGACGGTACATAGGGCGAATTGTCAAATGACAGCCCATGCTGTAGGCGATTTGGCAGTAGAAATGATGCTTACAGGCTATGAGCAGGCAGCGGCGAAGTATCCCCGTGAGGATTGTCGCCACCGTATTGAGCATTGCGCTTTAACTGATGAAGCGCTGATTGCCCGTATGGCTTCGCTGGCAATTATTCCTGTCTCAAATCCGGCATTTATGACGATTAACGGTAGTGACTATCGCCGTTACTATGGCGATAGAGCCGATTATATGTTTGCGGCGAGAAGCTATATTGACGCAGGGTTGCGACCAGTAATCGGTAGTGATGCGCCAACTTGCGAAGAGAGTGTGATGCGCGGCATTGACGGCTCTGTCAATCGCCGGGATCGACGAACAGGCGAGGTGATTGGCGCTAACCAAAAGATTACTGTGGCCGAAGCGTTGCGGCTGTACACGATTAACGGCGCCTATGCGAGCTTTGAAGAAAACATCAAGGGAAGTATTGAAGTGGGAAAACTAGCTGATCTTGTTGTTCTCTCCGAAGACATTCTAGCTTATCCCGAGGAACAGTTGATGGATATTCAAGTGGACCTTACCATGATTGATGGCGAGGTAGTTTATGAACGACTAGGAGGTTAGAATATTCTCAATTTGATAAGAAATCTTTTAACAAAGTGAATTGACAGAAAATATTTCCTCTCATATACTTAAAAAAAGACGGTTTTACAGCTTTACTATTTTAAAACTTTATAACTAGGAATGATGACTGCGGGAGAGACGCCTTCGAGGCGCACCGAAGGAGCAAAGCTTTGTTCAAACTCTCAGGTAAACAAACTGCAGTCGGACCAGACTCTGGAGAGCACACAACGATGTGTCACCGATGGGGACTCCGCTAGGAGCAAATCTCTCAGGTAAAAGGACAGAGAACAAGAGTGAAACTACACTGTTGTTCTCTGTCCTTTTTGTGTGCTCTAAAATCAATGTTATTTTCTTTATCAAAATAATAGGAGTGATGTAAGTGACGGCAAAACGAACCCCTCTCTACGAAACCCATTTGAGTTATGGCGGTCGAATGGTGGAATTCGGCGGCTGGTCTCTGCCTGTTCAGTACAGCGGGATTAAAGAAGAGCATCTGGCAGTGCGGACGAAGGCGGGACTGTTTGATGTGTCCCATATGGGAGAATTTCTCGTCACAGGGAAAGATGCTCTAGATTTTTTGCAAAAAGTAGTGACAAATGACGTAGCGAGATTACAAGAGAACCAGATTCTTTATTCACCCATGTGTTATAACGACGGCGGTACTGTTGATGATTTGCTTATTTATAAATATTCGGCTGAGCAGTATCTGGCTGTAGTGAACGCGGCGAATATTGACAAGGATTGGGCCTGGATGGAAGAAAATCAGGCTGGCTTTGCTGTTACGCTGGAAAACCTGTCAGATCAGACAGCCCAATTGGCGCTGCAAGGGCCCTTGGCTAAAAATATTCTTGTCAACCTGACGGAAGCTCCCTTAGCTGATCTGACTTATTACTGGTTTTGGCCGGAAGTGATTATAGCAGGCAAGAAGGTACTATTGTCTCGCACTGGTTATACCGGCGAAGATGGCTTTGAATTATACTGCGATCCTGAGGATGCTGCCGAGCTATGGGAAGCGATCATGGAAGTTGGTAAGCCTATGGGGCTTTTGCCAGCAGGTCTTGGTTGTCGCGATACACTGCGCTTTGAAGTCTGCTTCCCCTTATATGGTCATGAACTGACAGCAGAAATTACGCCGATCGAGGCGGGAATTGGCTTTTTTGTAAAAGTTGATAAAGAGAATTTTAATGGAAAAGAAGTGTTGGCAAAGCAAAAGCAAACGGGGCCGCGACGCAAGCTTGTGGGGATTGAAATGGTTGGCCGCGGCGTGGCTAGAGCAGAATATCCCGTCTTTTGCGGCGAGGCAAGAATTGGTCAGATTACAACAGGCTCGTATGGACCGTCCCTAGATAAAAATCTCGGACTGGCCTTAATCAACAGTGCGTATACCCAAATCGGTCAGGAGCTTTTTGTGGAGATTCGTGGTAAAAAGATCGCTGCCCAAGTGATTTCAAAACCATTTTATAAACGAGAGGAGAAATAATGATGAACATTCCAGCAGAATTAAAGTATTCCAAAGATCATGAGTGGGTTAGGGTTGAAGGCAATATGGCGTATATTGGTGTAACTGATTTCGCACAAGCCCAGTTAGGCGATGTTGTTTTTGTCGAGCTGCCAGAAGACGGTCGCGAACTAACAGCTGGTGACAGTTTCTCTGTCATTGAATCAGTAAAGGCTGTTTCTGATATTTATGCGCCAGTTAGCGGGAAAATCGTAAAGGTCAATATGGGGTTAGAGGATGCGCCAGAATTGATCAATCAAGATCCTTACGGTGAGGGCTGGATTGTTGCTGTAGAAATTTCCAACTCGGCTGAACTTGATGCTCTGTTAGACAGTAAAGCCTACGAAGAACTTGCGTCCGAAGGGGGCCACTAATATGGCCTGGAGCTATTTGCCTCATACGGCAGAAGATCGCCAGGCGATGCTTCAGGCGATTGGCGCTTCTAAGATCGATGATTTGTTTGAAGATGTGCCAGAGCGTGTTAGGCTGCAAGGGGATTTGCCATTACCAGCGCCTATGGCGGAGCACGAGCTTGCCAGTCATTTACGGCAGCTTGCGCAAAAAAATGATAATCTACAGGATTTCACTTGTTTTTTAGGGGCAGGCGCCTATGATCGCTATATTCCCAGCGTTGTAGCTCATGTACTGGGGCGATCCGAATTTTATACGGCTTATACGCAGTACCAGCCGGAATTTTCGCAAGGGTATTTACAGGCTCTCTGGGAGTATCAATCAATGATCTGCGAGCTTACGGGTATGGCTGTGGCCAATGCGTCCATGTATGATGGCGGTACGGCTTTAGCGGAAGCGGCCATGATGGCGGCTTCCGCCAAGGGAAGAACTAAAATTCTTTTAGCGCAGACGGTTCACCCGCATTATCGGGAAGTTTTCGCTACTTATGGCCGTGATAAGGAATTGGTGACAGTAACAGCGCCTTATGCTGACGGAGTGATTGATTTAGCCAAGCTGGAGGAGCTATTCGATCAGAACACGGCGGCGCTCATTGTTCAATATCCTAACTTTTTGGGGTCGATTGAAGATATAAAAACATTAGGGGACTTAGCTCATAGCCATGGAGCTTATTTGATTGTAGCAGCAGACCCGATTGCGCTCGGAATACTGGAAGCGCCAGGTCATCTAGGTGCTGATATTGTTGTCGGTGAAGGACAGGGGCTGGGATTGCCGCTTTCCTTTGGCGGACCCTATCTTGGCTTTTTTGCCACAACAGAGAAATTAATGCGCAAAATGCCTGGGCGCATTGTCGGCCAGACGACAGATACCCGAGGAAATCGTGGCTTTGTGTTGACGCTGCAGGCGAGAGAACAGCATATTAGAAGAGAAAAGGCTACGTCGAATATTTGCTCGAATGAGGCGCTTTGCGCTCTAGGGGCGGCTGTTTATTTAAGCGCTCTCGGTAGAGCAGGATTGCAACAGACAGCCGATTTGTGCTTGCAAAAAGCTCACTATGCCTATACGGAACTGCTAAAGTTAGATGGCTGTGAACCAGTTTTTTCGCAGCCCTTCTTTGCAGAATTTGTGATCAAGGTAAAAACACCGCCAGCTCTGTTAAATCAAAAACTGCGCGAGAAAAAGATTCTAGGCGGTCTCGATCTGGGAAAATATTACCCAGAACTTACGGGGTGTCTATTGCTTGCCGTAACCGAAAAGCGAACGAAGAGCGAAATTGATTCTCTCGTTCAGGAAATGGGGGCGTTATTGTGAAAGAGAGCCAAAAACTCATCTTTGAAATGACGAAGCGTGGTCGCTGTGCCGTAGATTTGCCAAAACTGGATGTACCAAGCCAAGCAGTGACTGCTTTTATTCCCCAGAGTTTGCTGCGGCAGGAAGCGGCGGCATTGCCGGAAGTGAGTCAGCCTGATTTGATTCGACATTACACGGGACTCTCCAATCGGAATTTTGGTGTTGATTCTGGATTTTATCCGCTGGGATCTTGTACGATGAAATACAATCCGAAAATTAACGAAGATGTCTGTCGTTATGATGGCTTTGCTGCGATCCACCCACTTGAGGGCAGTACTTCGGTGCAAGGCGCTTTAGAGCTTTTGTATGAAACAGAGCGATATCTAGCGGCGATTGCTGGCATGGAAGCCGTTACTATGCAGCCTGTGGCTGGGGCTCACGGTGAGCTGACTGGCCTAAAACTGATTCGCGCCTATCATCGGTCGCGCGGTGAAGTGCGCACCAAAGTGATTGTACCTGATTCGGCTCATGGGACAAATCCCGCTACTGCTGCCGTATGCGGCCTAACTATTGTTGAAATTAAATCGAATCCCGATGGCTCGGTCAATCTGGCGGCTTTGCGCGAAGCGGTTGGGCCTGATACAGCGGCTTTGATGTTGACAAATCCCAGTACATTAGGTTTGTTTGAACGTCAGATTGAAGAAATTGCCGCGATTGTTCATGCTGCTGGGGGACTCTTATATTATGACGGAGCGAATATGAACGCCATTATGGGAATTGCCCGTCCCGGCGATATGGGCTTCGATGTAGTCCATTTTAACCTGCATAAAACCTTTTCCACACCGCACGGCGGCGGCGGTCCTGGTTCCGGTCCTGTAGGCGTAAAAAAAGAACTTGTACCGTTTTTACCTGTCCCGGTGATTACGCTTACAAACGGTCAGTATGAGTTTGATTTTGATCGCCCCCTATCGATCGGTAAAATGCATTCTTTTTACGGGAATTTTGGTATTATTGTCAGGGCTTATGCTTATATGCGCACTCTTGGCGCGCAGGGACTTCGGCAGGTCAGTGAAGATGCTGTATTAAACGCCAATTACTGTCTGAGTCAGCTAAAGAACGATTATGATTCTCCCTTCGAGCGTCATTGCATGCATGAATGTGTTCTTACTTCTAAAAAGCAGCGTGAATTTGGCGTGAGAACGCTTGATATTGCCAAACGACTCCTTGATTACGGCTATCATCCGCCAACTATTTATTTTCCGCTCATTGTGGAAGAGGCGCTTATGATTGAGCCGACAGAAACAGAAAGTAAAGAGACATTAGATGGTTTTATTGCTGCTATGCAGGCTATTGCGGTAGAAGCAAAGACGTGTCCCGAAAAGGTTACAGGGGCGCCGCATGATACGATAGTTGGCCGTCTTGACGAAACAACAGCGGCGCGAAAACCGGTGGTACGATGGCAGAGTTAAATAGAAAAGTCGTTTTTGCGTATCCGAATCAGACAAAAGCGATTACTTTGACAGGCAGTCGCTGCGACTTAAAATGCTCCCATTGCGGCGGTCATTATCTTCAGGGAATGAAACCTGTTACCGCGATTGCGGCAGAGAAACAGCGCGGCGCCCGTAGCTTTTTAGTGAGCGGCGGCTGCCTCGCTGACGGTCGGGTTCCTTTTGGTGATTCGCTAGAGCTTTTGGCAGAGTTAAAGCAGGATGTTCGCTATAATCTCCATGTAGGACTGATCGCCGACGATGAGATTGAGAAAGTAGCTGCTCTAGCTGATACGGTTTCTTTTGATTTTGTGGGGGATGATCGGACGATTCAGGAGGTTTTACATCTCAACCGCACGGTTGCCGATTATGTCGCCTGTTACGAGAGCCTTAAACAGCACTGCAGCGTTATTCCTCATATTTGTATTGGTCTCTATGGCGGCGAAATTCGCGGTGAGTACCGAGCCTTAGAAGAATTACAGCGACTAGGAGCTGACAAAATTACTTTTATAGTGTTTACGCCGACGAAGGGAACCGCTTTCGCCGATAAAAATCCACCGGCTTTGACAGAAGTAGAAAAAATTTTTGCTGCGGCAAGACGCTTATTTCCTCATATACCGCTGCAGCTTGGCTGTATGCGTCCTGGCGGCGCTTATCGGCGGGAACTTGATTGTATGGCGATTCAAATGGGATTAAATGGAATCGTAAATCCAGCTAAAGATGCTGTCAAACTAGCTGAGGAACTTGGGTTACAGCCTGAGCGGAGAGAGGAGTGCTGTGTGCTATGACAATGTGGAAAGTATCAGCAGGGACAGCTGCCGTGATGGGGAAAAAACGCTTAAAAAGTGATGCTATGCCGACTACGGCCTATGTCATGCTTGGCGAAGATTGTCAGGGAAACTGTTCGTTTTGCGCGCAGTCGCGACAGAGTAGCGGCAATAAAAATTATTTATCGCGGATTACCTGGCCGCAAATAGCCGAAACAGAGGCTGCGTCAGCGATTTCTGCCGCTTGTGCAGGTGGTTCCTTTAAACGCATTTGTCTTCAAGTTGTGAATAGTCAGGGCAGCATGGCCGTGACGCTACAAGCTCTTTCAGTTTTGACTGCTGAGGGCAAGGGGGAGCTGCTGGCGCCTATTTGCGCATCTAATTATATTGTGAATTGTGATCAGGCAGGGGAATTACTGGCTGCTGGCGCCGAAAAGGTTTGCTTAGCTCTAGACGCCGCATCGCCTGCGGTTTTTGCAGCCATGAAAGGCGGTGATTTTTCACTGCGCCGTAAACTTCTCTCAGATTGCGCTGCCACTTTTCCTGGTCGAATGGCCACGCATCTTATTATCGGCCTGGGCGAAACTGAAAAAGAGGCGGTACAGTTTCTAGCTGATTGCTTAAAGGAAGCGATTACTGTGGGACTCTTCGCTTTTACGCCTGTAGCGGGAACCCCGCTGGCCAATCGAAAGCCGCCGGAGATTGGCGTGTATCGCCGGATTCAAATGGCTTATTATTTGCTGCAGAAAGGCTTTGGTTATGAAACCATTTTATTTCATGGCGATCGAATCAGCGGTTTTAATCAAGTGGATATTTTATCAGTTTTTGCTAGCGGAAAAGCATTTGAGACGTCAGGTTGCAAGGATTGTAATCGGCCTTATTATAATGAACGGCCAGGCGGTACGATTTATAATTATCCCCGTCCGCTGAGTGACGGAGAAATTTTGCAGGCGATTCGCGAGAGCGGTATAGGCGGTGAAGGGCAAGATGCTTTGGCGTGCTGTTGATACAGGTGAAAACTCAGGCGCGGTAAATATGGCGATCGACGAGGCCATTATGGCTGCTGTGAAAGCGGGAAAAGCGCCGCCAACGTTGCGGTTTTATGGCTGGAATCCAGCTACTTTAACACTGGGCTATTTTCAAAAGGCTGCAGCAGAGATTGATCTTGCGCGCTGTCAGGAGAAGGGGATTGCTGTGGTGCGTCGCATGACTGGCGGCAGAGCGGTGCTGCATGACCAAGAAGTGACCTATAGTATGATTGTCAGCGAAACGGAACCGAATATTCCCCGGACGATTACGGCCTCCTATCATTATTTTAGTCAGGGACTGCTTAGGGGATTAAAAAAATTAGGCATTGATGCGCAGCTAACCATGCCAAGAGCTGCCTACAGTCAACGGCGAAAAGAACATTCGTCAGCTGCTTGTTTTGACGCACCGGCTCAGTACGAGATTACGGTTGCTGGCGCGAAGCTTGTAGGCAGCGCACAAGTGCGAAAACACGGTGTTATTTTACAGCACGGCTCTATTTTGCTTGATTTTTCGCCAGAAGACCTGGGGGCTCTGTTACGCGTTGATTCCGAAGAAATGCGGCAGCGTCTTACCAAGCTTCTAGGTAACTCGGTTACAGCGTTGCGTAAACTGCAACGAAGGCAAACAACTTATGAAGAAGTATGTGAAGCTCTGTGCGGCGGCTTTTCACAGGCCTTAGATTTTCAGTTAGTGCCGGGAGTTTTGACGGCTGAAGAAATTGCGGCAAGTAAGCGCTTGGTTCAAGAGAAGTATAGTCAGGCGGCGTGGAATTTGCGGCGCTAATAAGGAGAGAATACGATGGATTATGATATGGCCGTTATTGGCGGCGGCCCCGGTGGTTATGTAGCGGCGATTCGTGCGGCGCAACTGGGAGCGAAGGTGCTGCTCCTGGAAAGAGCAGCACTTGGCGGCGTTTGCTTAAACCGCGGCTGTATTCCTACGAAAACGCTGCTAAAAAGCGCTGAAAAGTGGCGCGACCTAAAGCGGCTGAATGAATTTGGCATACAGATTGATGGAGCTTCGTTTCAGTACAGCAGTGTGCGCGAACGAATGCTGCAAGTTACTGCGACGATGCGAAAAGGCATAGAACAGCTCATGGGGAGTAATCACATTACCGTGAAACGAGGTATAGCCAGTTTGTGCGGTATACAGCAAATTAAGCTTCAAACAGAACAAGGCGATGAACTGTATACTGCGGAAAAAATTATTATAGCTACAGGCTCTGAAACGGTAAAATTGCCGGTGGCTGGCGGTGACTTGCCTGGCGTGATTGATAGCGACGCCTTGCTAAACTTGCCAGAACTGCCAAAGCGGCTTGCCATTGTCGGAGCAGGCGCTGTGGGCGTAGAATTTGCTGCCATTTTACAGACCTTTGGCTGTGAAGTGACACTAATTGAAATGGCATCGACGATTTTGCCAAATGTAGATAGCGATATCGTAAAGCGCATGGCTGTGATGCTGCGAAAACAGGGAATTAAGCTGTTGACAAAGCGGACAGTCACGAATGTTGCGGCAGGGACACCCACTAATGGCAATACTTCAGAGCTAGTAGTTACCATGGCTAACGGCGATCTAATGGAACCCATTACGGTGGATAAAGTTCTCGTTTCTATTGGTCGTAAGCCTCTTGTTCATGATTTGGCCTTAGAGACTGCCGGAGTTGCTTATTCAACTAAGGGGATTGTAGTTAATGAGAAACTGGAGACGAATATAGCGGGAATTTACGCTATTGGTGATGTTACCGGAAAGTATATGTGGGCTCATGCGGCTTCCGCGGCAGGAATGATCGCTGCCGAAAACGCCTGCGGACAAAATCATACTGTAGACTATGCGGCTGTACCTAGCTGTATTTATACCACGCCGGAAGCGGCGATGGTTGGTATTACTGAAGAGACGCTAAAAGCAGGCGGCAAAGAATATAATGTAGGTAAATTCAATTTTGCTGCCAATGGGAAAGCGGTTTCTATGGGTGAAACAGATGGTTTTGTCAAGATTCTATCGGACAAGAAAACTGATAAGCTACTTGGCATGCACATCTTAGGTCCTCATGCGAGTGACCTCATTATGGAAGGCGTTCTAGCTATGCAAAATGGCTTAACCGTGCAAGCTGTTGCACAAACGATTCACCCACACCCTGGGTTAGCTGAGGCGATCATGGAATGCGCTCATGGCATTGGCGGTGTGATGATTCATCAGGCGCCGATTCAGAGAAAATAAGGAAACGAAAATAATAATAAAAAAATAAAAGAAGCGCTTTGTCAAACCTGAAAATCAAAGTACAGGTTTTGGCAAAGCGCTTCTTTATTGTAGAATCGTCATATAAACGGGAATGGCAAAGACGGCTAACAGCGTAGTTAATGTAATAAGAATAGACGCATACTCACTATCGGCTTCATAGACCTTGGCAAGAACTGCGGTTTGGGTCATAGCAGGTAAGGCCGATTGAATGACAAATACCTTTTTCATGAGTTCAGGAATCGGGAAGAATGAAGCTACAAATAAAACAAGAAATGGTGAAATTAGAAAACGCCCAGTTAATACAAAGAAAATATCTTTGCTCAGCTTCAGTTGACTTCGCTTTACGCCATACATAGAGATCCCAATAAATAACATAGATAAAGGGGTTGTCATACCACCAAGATATTTGCAGGTATTCATCAGAAAATCGGGCAAGTGAACATCTAAGAGAATTAGTAGTACCGCTAGGGAGAATCCCATAAACGGCGGGGAACAAACTCGCTTTAAGCTAGCAAGGCTAATGAGTTTTGCTGGAGCTTGTTTGCCATCTAAGCTAATCGAGTAGTTGCCAATGGTCCAAAAGAGAAAAGCATTGGCCAGAAAATAAACAAGAACATAAGGCAGGCTTTTTTCACCGAAGAGCGCTAAATTGACTGGTACGCCAACGAATACAGAGCTAGAGCAAAAGAAGGCGGAACGAAATGTACCTTGGTGGTTTTTTGGCACATTGATGATTTTAGAAATGAGAATACTGACCAAAAATCCTAGCAGCATTGATAGAATCGGTACGATAATTCCCGAAAAGAGCGGAATAAAATGATCTTTATCAAAGGTGCTGAGCAGGTTCCACAACATGTATGTCGGCAAGGCAACATAATTAACTAGGCGGGGAACTAAGGGGACGCTTTCCCCTCTAAACCAGCCGCCTTTTGTCAAAAAATAACCAAGTGAGACCATAATTACAATGGTCATTAAGCTAGTAATTGCTTGAAAAAAAGCCATGAAATTTCCTCCTGCGAGCGAAACAAGACTATTCGTTGTTCTTGTTGGCTAAATTATGTATTATTATAACAAAGATGATATTTTATGAATAATAGGTAAAAACTGTTTGTTCTATAGGAAAAAACAATAAAAGAGGCTAACGAAGTGGATATAAAACAATTAACATACTTTCGGACTATTGTGGAAGAAGGTAATGTAACTGGAGCTGCGAAGCGGTTATTTATGGCTCAGCCTTCGCTGAGTCAGCAGCTAAAGCTGTTAGAAAGCGAGCTTGGCGTTCATTTGATTGAGCGGGGAAATCGACGAATTCGATTGACTGAAGCTGGTCGGATTCTTTATGAAAGAACAGGTATGATTCTTGATTTAATTCAAACCACAGTTCAAGAAGTGCAGGAAGCTCAGGCGGGCCAGCGCGGTACGTTAGCGATTGGTACTATCGCTTCTTCTGGTGTAACGTTGTTGCCAGGCATAATCCGCGATTTCCATGAACAATATCCGGAAATCCAATTTCAATTACGCGAGGGCGATACGCAGGAAATTTTAGAACTCTTACAAAATAAACGGATTGAAATCGGGATTGTGCGCTCTGGCTTTGATCCGGCTTTTTATCATTTTCTCGATCTGCCCTCTGAACCAATGCTTGTTGCCATGAGCGAAAGGTGGCAAGGAGAGAGGGGGAGGGGGTCGATCGCATTAGCGGATTTGAAAAATAAGCCGCTTTTATTACATAAAAGCAATGAAATGATGATTAAAAAATGTTGCAAAATGGTTGGGTTTGATCCTTTTATTTGCTGTAGTGGCGACGATATACGGACACTTCTCGTATTAGCAAATGAGGGGATTGGTTTAGCCGTTGTGCCGCGTTCGGTGCTTGGACTGATTCCTAGTCAACATTTGCTTTATCGTGAGCTAGAAAATTCTCCATTAGAAATTAAAAAAGCCGTTGTTTGGCTTAGGCATAGACGATTATCGACGGCAGCGACACGGTTTCTACAAATTTTGCTTAGTAAGGGGAATGATTTGCCGAAAAATAGCGACAATTAAAGCCGGGAGAGGCATTGCTATTTAATAAGGGAGTGTGTTATACTACAACCAAATATTTTAGATATGGTAAATTTTGTGAAGTGACAGGGGGATTTTTAGCATGTGCCCATTTAAAAGCAACTGCCAAACGTGCGCTGTAAATACGAAGGATTTTAATATTTGCGCTCGTTTTAAAGTAGCTTTTTTAGTCGGTGTTGACAAAGTGCCTGGTGACATGAAGTCCATCGATTATCATCTAGTTGCTAGTCTTTTGGCAAAATAAATAGTGATCGTTTTAGCCGCCGAAATATGATTTTGGCGGTTTTTTCTTTGAAAAAGTCATTAAATTAAGCAGGTAATTTTTGATTTTTGTGGAAAATTTAGAAAATAGAATGGATAAGGAGCTGGTTAGATGAATAATTTTCAGTTTCAAAACCCAACTAAGATTCTTTTTGGCAAAAATCAGGTGAAACGTCTGCCGAAAGAAATACCGGCAGGATCAAAAGTCCTTTTAATTTATGGCGGCGGCAGTGTAAAAAAGACGGGGGTTCTTGATGCGGTAAAATCTGCATTGAAAGAGTTCGAGACTGGTGAATTTGGCGGTATTGAACCGAATCCAGCTTACGAAACGCTGATTCAGGCAGTAGAAAAGATTAGAAAAGAAAAGTATGATTTTTTACTGGCAATTGGCGGCGGTTCGGTTATGGACGGTACGAAATTTATTGCAGCAGCTGTTCCTTTTACACAAGAGGATCCGTGGAATATTGTAGCGAAAGGTTTGGCCATTCACGAGGCTGTTCCGTTTGGAACGATTGTTACCTTGCCTGCTACAGGATCAGAAATGAATCCGACAGGTGTGATCAGTCGAAAAGAATGGAAAGATAAACTGGCGTTTTCTAATCCACTGTTGTTTCCGAAATTTTCAATTCTTGATCCCGAGTACACTTATACACTGCCAATGAAACAGGTTGGCAACGGCGTTGTTGATGCCTTCATTCATGTGATGGAACAATATATGACCTATCCTGTACAAGCCAAGGTGCAGGATCGTTTTTCGGAAGGGTTGCTGCTTACCCTAATCGAAGAAGGGCCAAAAGCTATTGCGAAGACGGACGATTATGATGTACGAGCAAACTGGATGTTTAGTGCTACCTTGGCGCTAAATGGATTGATCGGTCAAGGCGTTCCGCAGGATTGGGCCACCCACATGATCGGCCACGAAATTACAGCGCTTTACGGATTGGATCATGCCCAAACGTTGGCGATCGTATTACCAGCGCTGCTGACTGTCCGAAAAGAGCAGAAGCGTGATAAGCTGCTTCAATATGCAGACCGAATTTGGTCATTAGGGAATTTGCCGGAAGAGGAACGGATTGAGCAAGCGATTGCAAAAACGCGTGAATTCTTTGTTGCGATGGGCGTGCCAACACATCTTTCTGAATATCACTTAGGCGCTGATGCTGTTGAAGAAGTGGTTAAGAGTTTAGAAAAACACGGCATGGTAAAATTAGGGGAAAATGCTGATATTACACCAGCGGAAGTTAGAAAAATCTTGCTGGCTGCTTTATAAAGTATAAGGGATCTAGCTGCAAATCAGCAGCTTAGATCCTTTTTTAATAAATGAAAATGAATTAGTATTCCACATTGTGAAATTTATTATTAGAACTGTGGAAATATTCTTGTAAAAACAAAAAATGAAATATATAATAAAATTATAAAATTCGTGAAATAAAGTTTTATAATATGGAATTTTAAAAAGGGGGTTGTAATAGACGAATAAGAAGTTTCAGCAAAATAAATGTGGGATTGCTGCAAAAACAGTCTTTTTGTGTAATGTAAACCGGTACACTAATGGATTTTAAGTTATTAAATAGCGAGAAAGAGATTTTGGCGATGAATTTTTATATTATTAATAGATTCATGAATTAATACGCAATTTAATGACAGAAGGGAAGGCTAGAATATGCAAATTAAACAGAAAATTGATAAAATTCCTGGCGGTCTCATGTTAGTTCCATTGTTTTTAGGAGCTCTGTGTCACACTTTTGCTCCTTGGTCAGGCAAGTATTTCGGATCGTTTACCAATGGCTTGATTACAGGAACTGTACCAATTTTGGCTGTTTGGTTTTTCTGTATGGGGGCAGCGATTGATGTTCGCGCTACTGGAATTGTACTGAAAAAATCAGGTACTTTAGTGATAACAAAAATTGCTGTTGCTTGGGTTGTCGCTTTAGTAGCGGCGAGTATTCTTCCTGGTAATGGGATTCAAAATGGTTTTTTTGCCGGACTTTCTACGATAGCTATTATTGCAGCTATGGATATGACGAATGGCGGTCTTTACGCTTCGATTATGCAGCAATATGGTACTCAGGAAGAAGCGGGAGCTTTTGTATTGATGTCCATTGAATCAGGTCCGCTCGTTACCATGTTGATCTTAGGTGGAGCCGGTATTGCCTCCTTTGAACCACACTTGTTTGTCGGTGCGGTTTTACCCTTCCTCGTTGGTTTTGTTTTAGGGAATCTCGACCATGAACTGCGTGAATTTTTTGGCAAGGCGACACATACAATGATTCCCTTTTTTGCCTTTGCGCTAGGAAATACAATTGATTTAAGTGTGATTCTAAAAACAGGTTTACTGGGTATTTTACTTGGTGTTGGTGTTATTATTATTACAGGAATTCCGCTTATGCTTGCTGATAAATTTATTGGCGGCGGCAATGGAACGGCAGGGATTGCTGCTTCTAGTACGGCTGGCGCCGCTGTAACGAATCCTATTATTATTGCTGGCATGAATCCGGCGTTTGAACCTGTTGCCCAGTCAGCAACGGCGCTCGTCGCCACATCTGTTATTGTAACATCTGTTTTAGTGCCGATCATTACTGCTTGGTGGAGTAATTATGCCAAACGCAGAAAAGGCGACGCTTTAGTAGAAAAAACCAGCTATTAACAACGCCCTCTTTGCATTATTGAAGCAAGTTTTTCTGCTTCGATAATGCTCTTTTTCATTTATTGACAAATTTCCAAATATACTGTAATCTTTTAACTATTATAGGAAAAGATATTGATTCACCATTGGGCAAACTTGTTGAAAAATAAGGACGCAAAGCCACTGGGTCTAAAGACGAAGGTCCATGATCGCCAGGTTGCTAGTTGGTTATTTTGTATCTCCATCGTCAGATTCGCAGCAGGCAGTCTGACGTTTTTTATTGTTTTTTACAATTTATAATATAGAAGGGGATGAATTTTTTGGCAGTGATACAAGCGGGAAAGCAGAATATTGGCATGAAAATTGGAATTGGTTTTTTGGTTATGATCGTATTGATTCTGGTTTTGGGAATTGGTTTTTATCATGAATCAGGTAAGAATGCTAGCGCGATTAGTACTATTGGCAGCTCTAATACAAGAGCTTTAACAGCTGCTAAGGCCGAGAATGTTTATACAGGTGCTGTTTTGGAAATTCGCCGATTTATTGCTGACGGTGATGATAAATACCGTCAGGGGTTTATTGGGAAAATGGATACAGTGGTTGAATTAGAACAACAACTATTAGCGAAAGCGAGTCCGTCTGATAAAGCAGAGGTTGAAAAGCTAGTTAACAATACGAACACCTACTATTCTGGGGTTAAAGAGCGATTGATTCCTCGCTTAGTGGAGGCGCAGCAAGCCAAAAAAGCGGGAAACGGCGCCCTGCAGGCTAAAGCGGAAGCCGAAGCGGCGGCAGTAACCAAAGAATTAACGCCCTTTGCGCAGCAATTACAGGCCGCGTTGGCAGCGATTGAAGCCAATGAAGCAAAAGTGGTAACTGATATCGTAGCAGACTCTGCTCAAAATGCGGCCCGCGTTCAGTTCTTTTCTCTGGCTGTTATGGTACTGATTCTTGCTGTCAGTGTTTTGCTTAGTTTTGTGTTAACTCGGATGGTTGTGAAGCCTTTGCAGGTAATGACACAAGCGCTTGATCAAATGGCTAGTGGTGATTATTCGGTGCAATTGCCGCCTGCCTTTGTCAATCGCGGCGATGAATTTGGTCAAGTTGCGATGTCACTGGCGCATCTCAGGGAGAGTATGCGTGAACTCATTGGTTCGGTAGCCAAACAGTCAGAGCAAGTGGCGGCGTCATCAGAAGAGTTAACGGCAAGTGCTGATCAGTCAGCGCGGGCCTCAACGCAGGTTGCAACTGTGGTTACGGAGATTGCCGAGGGCGCTTTAGCGCAGGCGAAAGCCGTTGATGCAGCTGCCGCAACGGTAGAAGAAATGTCCCAGGGAATGGGTAAGATATCGGCTAACGCACTGGCTGTTAGCCAGGTGGCGGAAGCCGCAGCGAAAGCTTCTTTTTCTGGTACGGCCCGTGTGCAAAAAGCCAATGAGCAGATGGCTCATATTGAAAAAACTGTCGTGGAATCGGCGCAAGTTGTTGCTAATTTAGGGGCAAGATCCAAAGAAATCGGGCAAATTGTAGAAACTATTTCCGGCATTTCCGGGCAAACTAATTTGCTAGCCCTCAATGCTGCTATTGAAGCGGCTCGCGCGGGAGAACAAGGCAAAGGTTTTGCTGTCGTAGCGGAAGAAGTGCGAAAATTAGCGGAGCAGTCTCAAGATGCGGCTAAACAGATCGAAGTTTTGATTCGTGACATTCAAGTCGATACGGATGCTGCTGTAGCTGCAATGGAAACAGGCACAAAGGAAGTGAAAACCGGTACTGCTGTTGTCGAAGAAGCAGGTGGCGTTTTTGTGGAAATCAAGGAACTGGTTAGTGATGTGACAGAAAAAGTGCAAGGTATTTCCCAGGCAATTGATTTAATGGCAGGCAATGGCAAAACTGTTGCTGCCTCTGTACAGCAAATTGATCAGGTAAGTCGCGAAACGGCTGGTAGAACTCAGACTGTTTCAGCTGCTACAGAAGAACAATCGGCTTCGATGGAAGAGATTGCTGCCTCAAGTCAGGAACTGGCGCGTATGGCGGAAGTACTTCAATCAGCGATTCGCAAATTCAAACTATAAGGGTATTGTTAACAAAAAACAGGGTACTCTAGTATATTATGATACTAGGAGGTTGTACCATGGGTGATGAATTAGATTCATTGATTCGCGACCAAATTGTGCCCTTTCATTTGCGCAATGTTGAAGCGCTTGGTGCAAAACATCCTCATATTATGGGGATGGTCAATTCTGTGATGGCGAACCAAGAAAATCGGGCGGCGATCCGTATTCAGGAGCAAGGTAAGATAGTTGGTGAGTATACATTTTTACTGAAAGGCCTTAAAATTGAGACGGTCGAATCAAACACGCTTGATCCTCAGTTCCAGCATCCCTTTTTAGGGAAAATAAAACCTTTTGTGACGTTAGAACGTACCGTTTTAGAAAAGGTTTTGGCTGATGATAAAAATTATCTAGAGGAGCCGTTTTCCGCGGTAGTGCCTTATTTGAGCGAAATTACAATTCAATTTCTGCCGTGAAAAGAGCCTAATGGCTCTTTTCTTTTTAGAGATTACGGCAGGGTTTGGCGTAATTGTGTCAAAATGTTACTATGAATAACAGCGTCGGTAGAGGGGGAAGCGTAAATGAAACAGAAAAAAGTGAGGAAATTTACTGCAATTGGCGACTCTACCGCCAATACAGATCGCCTTGAGGCAATTAAACAATTGATTTATAGCTGTAGCGCTGTTGCATCAAAGGAAGAATTTCTTACATCGCTTGTTCAGTTCATGCAAAAGGAGTTTCAATGTCAATGTGTAGGAATCCGCGTTCTTGATGAGCAGGGGGGGATTCCTTATCAAGCTTATACCGGTTTTAGTCAAGAGTTTTGGGAACAAGAAAATTTTGTGCAAATTTCCAACGGGGATTGTATTTGCACGCGTCTAGCCGCCGGAAAGCTGTTGCCGTGCGATTTGCATTTGATAAATGAACAAGGCTCGTATATTTTACCTGCATTTTCTCAATTAGATGGTCTACTTAGTGAAGCAGATCTTGGCCATTATCGGGGAATTTGCGTTGCTACAGGATTTCAAAGTGCGGCCATGATTCCGATTGTTTATCAAGGAGAAATAATGGGGCTGATTCATCTTGCTGATATGCGACCCAATCAGATTCAAGCGGATATTGTCGCATTGATTGAGGGAATGGTTCCCTTAGTAGCAGAAGTCTTAAGCCGCAATATGATGGAAAAGGCGTTGCTAGAAAATCAGGAACGACAGCAAATCTTAAATAATATTGTGCAAGTATTGCCTGGCTTGGCTTATGTGATTGATGCTGCAACGTGGCAGTTGCTATATATAAGTGTTTCGATGGAACAACTTTATGGCAAACGCGTGATTGGACAAAGCTGTTTTAGCTTTTTTGGAAAATCTGCCCCTTGTCATTATTGTCCTCTATTGGAAAATGGATCAAAAGAATACTTTGATAAAATAACAGGCGTGTATTATAAAGCGGAGTCGAGGCAGATTGAGTGGCCTGGTAGGGACTCGATGCAGCTTTTATTTGTCATGGATATTACGGAGCAAAAGCTGGCCGAGTCAGCGCTAGAAGAAGAGAAGGAGCGTTATCGCGTTCTGCTTAAGCAGTCGGCTGAGGCTATTGTTGTCAGTGATTTTGCTACAAAGGCTGTTACCGAAGTAAATTACGCTTTTTCCCGACTCTTTGGTTACACGAACGATGAAGCGTTGCAAGAAACATTGTTTTCGCTGGGGATTCTTTCGGAAAAAGAAGCGAAAAAAATGGATGTAAGCCTTCGGTCACAAGGGGTTTGGTCAAGACAAAATCGACGATATTATCGACGGGACGGACAGCTCTTTTATGGTGAAATGCGCAGCTCTTTGATTACTTATTTAGGAAAAGAATTTGTTTTGTTTTCTTTTCGTGATTTAACGGAACGGCAAAGATTGCAGACAGAATTACAAGAACAGGTTTATTTGGCTCGACTGGTACAAACGTCATTATTGCCGCCGCCATTTCAAGATAGAAGGGTTGCGATTCGTACTATTTTTCAGCCTCTTTCACTCGTAAGTGGCGACTTTTATGGCTATCGTTGGTTTCATAATCAGCAAATTTTACATGGCTATTTAATGGATGTAACGGGCCATGGCATTGCTGCAGCGTTGCACACTTCTGCTATTAATAGTTTACTTAATGAAATTATGGATCAGGAAGAAGCTTGGACAAAAGCATCTATGCATCGATTAAACAATCAATTAAGTACTTATTTTCGTGATGGAAATTTTGCGGCTTTAATGGTCTTTACTTTTGATTTTACAAAGCTCAAGCTGTCTTACATTTCTGGCGGTATTAATTACTTGCTCTTGTCGCAGCGTGGTCAAGCAGAGTTAAAGAAAGTTCCTGGTATTTATTTTGGTTTAACTGATAAGGCAGAGTTTGAACTTCACAGTATGAATTTTTCCTCTGGTGATAGCTTTTATTTCATGACGGATGGCATTTATGAGCATTTACCGTCTGAGGTAATTGAAGGCGCCGCTGATTTTGCGGCAACGACAGCGTTACTCGAAAAAATTTCCTCTGGCGCTATCGAAGATGATTGCTCCGCTCTGGCAATTCATATTATGGATTCCTTTTAGCAGAAGCAGTAGCTTTAAGTAAGAAAATATAGTAGACTAGCAAAGAAAGGTTTTACAAAGTTACTACTTTTATGAAAGAGGAGAGTCTATGCTGCGAGAAAAAATTATAAATTGTGAAGCTGGTATTTTAACTTACGGCCTTACGCCGCCTAAATACAACAATAGTCAGGAAAAGATCGCTGAAATCGCGCAAAAGCAACTAGAAAGAATTAAGAAGTTGCCGTTGGATGGACTGATTTTATATGATATTCAAGATGAAGCCGATAGAGTTGCCGCAGATCGTCCCTTTCCTTTTATGAAAACCGTTGACCCTGATGTATATGCTAGTGAGTATTTGCAAGAACTCGATATTCCTAAGATTATTTATCGTTGTGTAGGAAAATATGGCAAAGGGGAATTGGCGAATTGGCTGAAAGAAGATAATGGTGAAGATCGTTTTTCCGTGTTTGTCGGAGCCTCGTCACGCGAACAAAAAGTTTCACTGACTTTACCGGAGGCTTATCATCTCTGTCAAGAAGTCGGCTCTAAAGTGATGCTTGGCGGTGTCGTGATTCCGGAGCGTCATAGTAAGTACGGCGATGAACACAAGCGGATTTTGCGTAAAAGGGGGCAAGGCTGTCAGTTTTTTGTTTCTCAAGCGGTTTATAATATTGAAGCGGCGAAAAATTTTCTTTCTGAATACTACTATTTCTGTCAACGGGAAGAACGGGTGATGGCGCCTATTTTGATGAATCTGACTCCTTGCGGTTCCATAAAAACATTGGAATTTATGAAGTGGTTAGGCATTAATATTCCTAAATGGTTAGAAAATGATTTAATGCACTCTGAAGATATTTTGGACAAGTCGGTGGAACTGTCTAAAAAGATTTTTGCAGAACTCTATGAATTTGCTCTAGCAAAAAATATCCCTCTAGGCTGTAGTATTGAAAGTGTTTCGACACGCAAGGTCGAAATCGAAGCTTCTGTGGAATTAGCAAGATCAGTAAGTTCTCTCTTTGCAAGTAAACAAAAAAAGTAGGCGCCATATCAGGCTCCTACTTTTTTATATGAATCTCATTCATTATTCAGTTAGTTATAACGAGCCACATAATCTTCTATGTGCTTTGCATTCGTGTTAATTTGTTCTAAGGTCGAGGCGATTTCTTCGGTGGTAGCAGCCTGCTCCTCACTAATACTGCCAGTTACTTCGATCGATTTATTAATTTGCGCTACCGCTTCTTGAATTTCTTTCAAGGTTACTTGAATCTTTTTTACCGCTTCTTGTGATTGATCGGCTAGCTTACGGACTTCTTCGGCTACTACGGCAAAGCCGCGGCCCTGTTCGCCAGCGCGGGCTGCTTCGATCGCCGCATTTAGACCAAGTAAATTCGTTTGCGCCGCAATATTTTTAATGAATTCGAGAATGTTAGCTGTGTCGCGATTTTTTTCTAGCAGTGTCTGGGCTAGTTTAATGGCTTGTTGTCCAGCGGCAGCCAGTTCGGTAGCGCTTTGTGCTACTTGAGTTACACTTTGCGTCGCTTGCGCTGTTGATTCGGCGAGCTCTGATACACTTTGGACTAAAACAACGCTGTCATTTAAGTCAATGCCTGAACTGAGGGTTCCGATGATTTCTTTATTGACACCATAGATGGGCGTAAAAATCGTTTTGATGGTTCGACCATATACTTCCGGTGGAATATCGGCAAAAGTAGTTTTTCCTGTTTTGATACATTCGACAATCGTCGGAATGTCAGCAATCGTTTTGCCGTTCGGCAGATCAAGTTCAAACTGTTTGGCACGGTGATAGCTAATATATTCGGTTAAGTCTGTTAGGCCTGTTGCCATATCTTCCCGAACAATCTGGTTTAGATAAGGAAGAACTAATTTAAAGGCAGCTAAAATTTCCTCGTTCGTCTCCGGAGTGTGGTCTTTGGTCATCCTAGGCATCCCCCTCAAAAGATATTTGTTACAAAAAGATTCGACCTTTTTTGTGATTTCCCTCTTTATTTTGTCATATTAATAACAAGAAGGTCGCTTTCTGTCAATAAGGTAAAGAGACCTACCTTAGAGGGATTGTTTTCTTTTTAGCGAAAGAATATAGTTATGATGAGTATGGAAAAACAAGCGGCAAAACGTCACTATTTGCTGCGGAAATTAAAGTATGAAAAAATTTTTGCTACCAGCCTAGGTGGGGCTTTGGCGATTGCCTTGCTCGCCTTTTTGTCACATGATCAGTCCTTTTTAATTCCTCCCTTCGGAGCGTCCTGTGTGATTGCTCTGGTAATTCCTGATAGTGCCTATGCCAAAGCACGCAGTATTGTGGGAGGTCATTTTTTAGCGAGTTTAGTAGGGCTTATGGTGTTTTCTCTTGGGGGCGGAGCTTGGTGGTGCTATGGTTTAGCAGTGGGGCTTGCTATGTTGGTGATGCAGCTTACGCGTACATTGCATCCGCCAGCGGCGGCTGACCCTGTATTGATCTTGGAGCAAGGTCCGCTCGATTGGTCTTTTTTAATATTCCCTATTTTGGTAGGAACAATGATCCTCGTTTTGTTTGCTGCTAGCTACCGACGCTATTTTTTACCGCAGCGTACGAAGGAGCGGAATAAGCAAGTTTTTTTGACAAATGAGGGGAATAAAAGTAAAATAAATAAAGTATGATATTTCTTATCAGGCATGCTATGAGCGTGCTTTTTTTATAGTCCTGTCGTTTGGGATTTATTGTAAAGGGGGCTTCTAATGGTTATTGCAATTATTGACGGCATGGGCGGCGGCTTGGGAGTGCAGCTTGTGACACAATTGAAAAATCATAAACTTTCTGATGTAGAAATCATTGCCCTAGGAACAAATGCTTTAGCTACTAATAATATGGTGAAGGCTGGGGCTCAGCGCGGCGCAACTGGAGAAAATGCTATAGCTGTATCAGTCAAAAGAGCTGATATCGTAGCTGGGCCGATTGGCATCGTCATCGCTGATGCCCTTATGGGTGAAATTACACCGCGGATTGCTGCGGCTGTTGCGGCAGTTGATGCCAGGAAAATTCTTGTTCCGGTTAATCAAAATCATTTTGAAATTGCTGGTTTAGAAACGCGGCCGATGACCTATTGGATTAAAGAGGCTGCGAATCGAATTGTGGCGCTTTGCCAGTAAAGGAGCTTGTTCATGGTATCACTTGAGAATAAAGTGCGTTTTGTTGAGACGGATCTTATGGGTGTTGTTCATCATTCCTATTACTTTAACTGGTTTGAGATGGGACGAGTCGAATATTTGCGGCAAGCTGGAATTTTGCTCAATGATCTTCTCGCGCAGGGGATCGTGTTTCCGATTACGAATGTGTCTTGTAAGTACCGTGCTTCCGCTCGGTTTGATGATGTAGTTTTGATTCAAACTACATTGAAGGAAGTTTCGAAAGTAAAGATGATTTTTACTTACGAAATTATTAAAGAAGCAGGTCACGTTTTACTTGCCACTGGGGAAACGGAAAATGTGTTTACGAACGAAGCGGGAAAAATTATTCGACTGCCAGACCTTTATTATGAGCGCTTAGTAGCAAGCCGTTTAGAAAAAAATGAATAAGAAAAGCTGATTTACCGAAAACAATAGTAAAATGGAGGCTTTATTGTGGATGCTTTGATGATCATTTTGCTGCTTATTATTCTATTTATTGCGGCAGTTTGGCTCTATATCGCCCGACAGGGAGATGCCGAATTTGTTTTTTTAGTGGAAGAACATACTCCTTGGATCGTAGAAGATCTTGATGATAGATCTGTTACCTTTACGGCCAAAGTTCCCTTTATCAATAAAGGGCGGCAGGGTGGTACAATTATGGATGCTTATACGCGCCATTTGTTGCCTTGTGAACAATATGATGCTGTTACTGTGCAGTCTCAACTTACGAGTGAAGCTATGTTCCGAACTGACGGCTATTGGGAGTCGGTCATTTTTACGCCCAATGAGGGCGGGCGGGCCATTGTTACTGTGAAGCTTACGGCGAAAGAAGGAACGATTCAGGCGGCTATGACCGATATGGTGAATATGCCTGTAGAAATTGTATATCAAATTGTAGCCCGCAGTGATTGGTATATTACCAAGAACCGGCTATTGTTTGTAGCGGAAGAAGCCCGCGAGGCGCTGAAAAATAAACTTGCTGCAGTGCAAGGCGAGTAAGGCCGAAAGGGGAGAAGAATCATGGAAGAGTTAGAATTAATACCAGTTCGGACAAGAATCTTAACCGATAGCGATGATATTGTTGATGTGATGGAACGTTACGCGAAAGAACAAATTGGTCCTAATGATGTAATTACGGTGGCGGAAAGTGTTGTAGCAATTACACAAGGGCGTATGACGCGGCCGGAAGAGCTAAAACCTTGTTTTTTAGCTCGTGTGTTATGTCGGTTTATTCCGCAAGAAGGCAGTATGTCCAGTGTATATGGCATGCAGGCAGTTATGGATGTAGAAGGCAAGTATCGCGTACTGTTCGCCATGATTATAGGAATTTTAGGCAAAATGATTGGCAAGAGCGGCGTTTTTTATAATATGGCAGGACGTCAGGCCGCTCTGGTTGATGATGTAACAGGGACGATGCCGCCTTTTGACAAGAGTATTGTTTATGGTCCGGCTGATGCAGATCAGGTGGCTCAAAAGATTAAAGACCGACTTGGTTGTTATGGCGCTGCCGTAGCCGATGTCAATGATTTGAAACGATCGCTGATTGTAGGTACAAGCCAAGGGGTGACAGCCGACAAGCTGGCAAAAATTTTAATTGATAATCCTTTTGGCAATGCCAGCCAGAAGACGCCGATTGTAATTATAAAAAATTACGCGCAAGCTGCCGACAAAATTTGAGCAGCAAGTAGATTTGTTTGAGAGACAAATTAGGTAGTGCAAAAGGGGAGGCTTAGGCTATCCTCTTTTTGTCATTTTAGGTTATACTAAAAAGATAAAGTAAGATGTAGGAGGTCGTTATGTCACCAATCGGTATGACCACAACAGTGCCTGTGGAAATTATCCTAGCTTCCGGTCGGAAGCCAGTTGATTTAAATAATATTTTTATTACCCATGATAATCCCAATTCTTATTTGGAGACTGCGGAAGAAGCTGGGTTTCCCCGCAATTGCTGTGGCTGGATTAAGGGCCTTTATTCGGTTGCCTTAGAGCAGGACGCGATTCAAGAAGTGATAGCCGTTACTCAAGGCGATTGCAGCAATACGCAGGCGCTCATGGAGACATATCAGCTAGAAGGAATCAAGACAATTCCTTTTGCCTATCCTGAAGATCGTGATTATGATATGCTGAAACTGCAAATGGAAAAGCTAATCAGCGCATTAGGCACGACTTGGGATGCAACGTATGAAGTGAAAGAACGCCTAAAGTCAGTACGGGAAAAACTCGTTGAACTAGATCGTCTTACCTGGGAAACGAATCAAGTAAATGGTTTTTATAATCATCTCTATCTTGTTTCCAGCAGTGATTTTAACGGCGATGTAGGGGCGTTTGAGGCAGAGCTTGATACCTTTTTAGCGGAAGCGAAGAGCAAAAATCCTTATGAACAAAAGCTTCGCTTAGGTTTTATTGGCGTGCCGCCGATTATGCCCGAAATTTATGATTATGTCGAAACGCAAGGCGCCCGTGTTGTATTTAATGAAGTGCAGCGACAATTTTCTATGCCGAATCAAGAAAATGATCTTGTTGAACAGTATCGTCGTTATACCTATCCCTATGGTGTTTTTCCCCGCTTAGCCGATATCGAAGAGCAGATTGAGCTAAGGCATCTCGATGGTTTGATTCATTATGTGCAGAGCTTTTGTTTTCGGCAAATTGAAGATATTATTTTTCGAAAAAAATTGGAGATTCCTATGCTGACCATTGAAGGAGATCGGCCGGGAAAACTGGATGCGCGGACTAAATTGCGCCTAGATAGTTTTTTAGAGATGCTGAAGTGAGGTGAAAAAATGATTTGTGGCATTGATTTAGGCAGTCGTTCTGTCAAAGTTGTGATTATGGATCAAAAACAAATTGTTCATAAAGCCCTTTATGAAACAGTTGCTTTCTATCGTCAATATGGCAAGCAAGTAGAGGGTGAGCTTGTTGTCGATTTTGCTGCGCTAGGATTTGCTGATGTAACTAAGGTTGTAGCCACAGGTTACGGTCGAAATACGTTAGCGATTGCTAAAGCTACGGTGATTCCCGAACTGAAGGCTCATATGCTTGGAGCTATTGAACAAACGGGACTCCAAGATTTCACGCTACTTGATCTTGGCGGTCAAGACAGTAAGGTGATTAAGGTCCGTAAGGGAAAAATGCTTGATTTTGAGACAAATGATAAATGCGCTGCCAGTACGGGGCGTTATTTGGAAAATATGGCGACGGTTTTACAAATTTCCTTGGAAGAACTGGGGGATTATGATGAGAACCCTGTAGAGCTTAGTTCAACTTGCGCTATCTTTGGGGAATCGGAACTCATTGGCCGCATAGTCGAAGGTCACAGTACGGCTTCTTTGGCGGCAGGGGTGAACGCTTCCATTGTAAAACGAATTCGCCCGTTGCTTATCACTTTAAAAAGCCCTGTTTTAGTTTTTACTGGGGGAGTCGCTTGGGGTAAAGCTCTTGCTCGTATGTTAGAAAGGGATTTGGATGTTTCTGTTGTGATTCCGGCTGAGCCGCAGTTAAACGGTGCTATTGGCTGCTGCGTGTATGGCCGAGAGCAGTAAAGAAGGAAGGGAAGAACCGTGTGGTTAGGCATTGATGTTGGCGGAACCTTTACAGATGCAGTTTTAGTTTCAGACCGAAAAATTGTTGCAAAGAGTAAGGCAGCGACGACGCATCAAGACTTATTACAAGGGGTGTTAACGGCTCTAGATGCAGCTATTGCCCATATCGCTCCAGAGGAAATTTCCCGTGTCGCCCTCTCAACAACGGTTGTCACCAATGCAATTGTTGAAAATCGGCTTGATCCGGTACAGCTTGTCTTGATGCCTGGTCCGGGCATGAATACAGAAGGGCTGTTCCCGGTAAAGCCATATGTAGCTGCTGGCTATGTAGACCATCGCGGACGCGTAGCTATGAAGCCGGAGCAAACGGTCTTGCTCGCTGATCTTGGTCCGATCGCCGGTAAGTCATTTGCCGTAGCCGGTAAATTTGCCGTGCGTAATCCAGTGAATGAGGAATGTGTCGTCCAGTGGCTGCGAGAAAAGCAGGCCAAACATGTTACCGCCGCCTCTACGGTCAGCGGTTCTTTAAACTTTGTCCGTCGTGCCAATGCGGCTTACTATAATGCCGCCTGCTATGATCTGTTTAATGCGTTTGCCGATTCGGTGGAAGCAGCCCTTGGCAAGCGTTCGATTGCGGCGCCTGTTCATATTTTAAAGGCCGACGGTGGAACGCTGCCGCTGGCTGTTGCTAGAAAGTCGCCAGTCGAGGCTGTGTTTACAGGTCCCTCTGCCAGCGTACTTGGTATTATGGCTTTGGCGCCAGAAGGCGAAGACGCTATTTCGTTAGATATTGGCGGAACCACAACGGATATTGCTTTATGGCGCAAGGGGCAGGCGCTTTTTGCCCAGCGTGGGGCCAAGATAGCAGGTTATGCTACGTCAGTGCGCGCTTTCCGGCTCCGTTCCGTCGGCATCGGCGGCGATAGTTACGTGCGCCGTGAATCTGGTGAAATGAAAGTCGGCCCTGTGCGTAAAGGACCGCCTATTGCCGTAGGGGGGCATGAGCCAACCTTATCTGATGCCATGATTGCAGCGAAACAGATTGTTTTTGGGAATGAAGCGGCTGCTTGTCAGGCGATAATGAATCTGGCCATTCCCGGTCAGAGTCTTTCGGAAGTGGCTGCTGAGATTATGAATGTTGCCGCTGCGACGATTCAGGAAGCTATCGCGGCAACGATTGCCGAAGAAGAACTGCAGCCTGTTTATACAGTCAATGACCTGATTCATCCTGATCCGTTCACACCGAAGACAATTTTGGGCGTTGGCGGGGCGGCGGCTGGTCTGATTCCTACAGTGGCGAAACAGTTTGCTTTGCCTTATCTTGTGCCGGAATATGCTGAAATTGCCAATGCCGTTGGAGCTGCTGTTTCTCGGCCGACAATGGCGTTAACGCTTCGCGCCGATACCGCGGCTTCCTATTATACGATTCCTGAACTTATGCGGAAAGAAAAAATTGACAAAAAGAATTTTTCTCTTGCCGATGCGCAAAAAATAGCGAGAGAAGAATTAGCGCGCCAAGCGGCAGCGGCAGGTATGGACGCATCCAACATAGAGGAAGTGTATCAAGAAGAATTCAATATGATTCGAGGCTTTCAGACTGTGGGAAAAATGATTTCCTGCCGAGAACAGATCAAACCGGGCGTTTTGCTTTCTTTGCAACGTCAGAAGGAGGCTGGCAGTCATGAATAAACTAGGACTTGTTTTTTTTCCAGCTTTTGATTGGGCCATTACGCCGACTCATCCCGAACGGGAAGAGCGTCTGTTATATACGCGTGATCAAATTGAGGAAGAAGGGCTGCTTGATCTGCCCAATATTATCGAATATCGGCCGGAGCTTGCTACGCTGCGCGATTTAGAGCGCGTTCATATTGGTGTTCCTTCTGTAGCCGCTCATATTAAAGAAGCGCATCTGGTAGCGGCAGGCGGCGCAATTACAGCAGCAAAAGCCGTTTATCAGGGAAAAGTGGATCGCTCCTTTGCTTTGGTACGACCGCCAGGACATCATGCTATGAAAGTGGTTCATGGTACGCGAGGGTTTTGTACTGTTAATATGGAGGCAATTATGATTGCCCATATGCGGCGGCATTTTGGCATTAAACGTGTGGCGATTGTCGATACGGATGTACACCATGGCGACGGAACGCAAGATATTTTTTATCATGATCCTGATACGCTTTTTATTTCATTTCATCAAGATGGTCGCACTCTCTATCCAGGAACAGGCTTCGCAAATGAACTAGGTAGTCCGAGGGCTTTTGGCACGACCATTAATTTACCTTTGCCGCCGGGAACGGATGATGTGGGGCTGCATTATGTGATTGATCAGCTTGTTTTGCCAATGCTGGAGGATTTTCAACCGGAGCTGATTATCAATTCCGCCGGGCAGGATAATCATTATAGCGATCCTTTGGCAAATATGGCGATTACCGCTCAAGGTTATGCGCGATTGGCTGAAAAGTTAAATGCTCATATTGCGGTACTAGAAGGCGGGTATTCCATTGAAGATGCCCTTCCCTATGTGAATGTTGGGATCATTTTAGCCATGGCCGGCCTTGACTATAGCCGGGTCATAGAACCAGACATTGCTGCCAAACGAGGGCGTTCGGATATGGCTTACCTCAAGAAGCTAGTAGCTGATCAGACGGCGATTTGGCGAGCCAGAGAGGAATTAAGAACGGCTGAAATGAATAAATGGGGCGATTTTTTTTCACGGCGTAAAAATATTTATTATGATGACAGCGGCATTCGCGAGCAACAACTAGAAAAAGTACGGCTTTGCCGTCATTGCCGCTCGTTTATGACAATTGCTACAGAAGCTGAGACGAGTTATTATGACAGCCAGAGTGCTTTTGTTGCTGTAGTTGAGGAAGACGCCTGTCCGGCTTGTCGACAAGAAGCCCGTGAAGCCGTTTACAAGGCCAAACAGGAAGAGCGCTATGAGCATTATTTTATTCAGGATAAGCGCGATGATATATTAGAAGAATTATAGAATTAAAGATGGATGAGACAATAGATACAAAGCGAGGGCGGTTAGTGTGGCAAAACAAGAAATTGTAGTAGCAAGTAAAAATAAGGGAAAGATCAAGGAAATTGCCGAATATTTTTCGCATCTTCCCGTAACAGTCCTCGCACTAGATCAGTGCGGTGATTTTGGCGAAGTAGCAGAAGATGGTGCAACTTTTTTAGCCAATGCCACTAAGAAAGCCGTCGAATATGCCAAACAGACGAAGAAATTCTGTTTGGCTGATGACTCCGGCTTAGAAGTGGATGCGCTGCAATTAGCGCCGGGAGTTTATTCCGCTCGCTATGCCGGCGAGCAGGCCACGGACGCACAAAACAATGAAAAGCTACTTCATGCTTTGAAAGGTGTGCCAGAGGAGGCGAGAACGGGACGGTTTCGCTGCAGCTTGGTATTGGCAGGTCCTGACGGAGAGGTCCTGTTGACAGCAGACGGCGTTTGTGAAGGTCTTATTTTGCAGGCGCCGCAAGGGAGTGGCGGTTTTGGCTACGACCCTCTCTTCTTTGTACCAGAGCTGGGAAAGACGCTTAGTGAAGTGTCCATCGAAGAAAAAAATCAGTTAAGCCATCGCGGTCTGGCTCTTAAAGAAATGGCACATAAATTGGCGGCGATGTTTCCGTGAAAATAGGAGTCATGAGTGATAGCCACGGCAATCGTCTGGCTATAGAAAAAGCGCTGCAGTATAGCGGCCCTGTTGATATGTGGCTTCATTGCGGCGATTACAGTCAGGATATAGATTTCTTGTTGCAGTGGACTTCTGTGCCGACTGTAGCCGTAGCAGGCAATACCGATGGTTGGACGCAAGCGAAATATGATGAGTTTCTCGAAGTCATGGGCAAGCAGATTTGGTTAACCCATGGTCACCGCTATCATGTGAAGCAGGATTTAACAGAACTTTTTTACTGGGGCGCACATTATGAGGCGGATCTTATTTTATTTGGGCATACTCATAGCGCTTTTATGGAAAAAAATGCCGGACGTCTCTATTTGAATCCAGGTAGTGTCGGCTATCCTCATCGCGGCGAGAAAGCTTCTATTGCCGTTGTTGAGATTGCCGGGAATGAGTTGACTGGAAAAATCATAACCTTTGATATGCCGTAAGAAAATAAAGGGCTGGAGAAAACTTAAAGTCAAGTTTTCTCCAGCCCGCTTTTATGAATTGTTGGGACTCGATTGGTTTGCGAAGGACCGCTTTATTTAATGGGAATTTGATGAGACGGAGCTGTAACTTTTTCTTTTTTCGGTAAAATTACGAAGAGAACGCCATTTTTAAATTCGGCGCTAATCTCATTCTCTACCACATTATCAATATAGAAACTTCGTTGAAATTGACCGAACTTTCTTTCGCGACGGACATAGCCATCGTGGTTTTCTTCGACTTTTTCAGCCCGGTTGGCAGCGATTGTCAGATAATGATCTTTGTATTCAAGCTGGATTGCTTCTTTGTCGATACCGGGAAGATCGGCTTCGATCTGATAAGCTTCTGGCGTTTCCTTTAAGTCAACCCGGAAGGAAGTGCCAAATTGATTGAAGGGAGCAAAGAAATCTTCATCAAAGAAGTTGTCAAGGAAATTGCTGAAATAGTCGCCGCGTTTTGTTGGCATTGCTGTTTTTTTGAAAGGAACCATGTCAAACATAAGATCAACCTCCTTAATTGATTGCTTTTTCTTTATGGCTTTAGTATAAACTAAAGGTCAGTAAAAGTCTAATTAGCCAAAAGGTCAAATTTGTTTTTCTCGGATTATTAATGGGAAATATACGAAAATATTTTCTTTTTTCTTGTTTTTTTGCCAGCTATCAACTTCATTTGATTTTACCTTTTCCTTTGACAGTGGTACTATTTCTGCCTATAATAAAGAAATATGTTTAAAGAGAGAATGATTATCAGCTATATAAAGATGGGAGAGAGCTCTGTGAAATTGGCACTGACTCCTAGTATGGAGAATTATTTGGAAACCATTTACGGGCTAGGCCTAGATGGCCAAGAGGTTCGTGTTAAAGATATTGCTGTAAAGATGAAAGTTCGAATGGCCAGCGTAACAGGTGCGTTGCAAAATTTAGCCAAGCACGGCTTGATCTTCTATTTGCCTTATAAGCCGATTCGTCTTACCGAACGTGGCGCCGAGCTGGCATTATGTATTGCCAATCGCCATAAGATTCTTACCAGCTTTTTAAAAGATACGCTGGGCGTGGCTCCCGCTGTTGCCGAAGAAGACGCCTGTCGTCTAGAGCATGTTTTAAGCCGCGAAACCATGGCTGGTTTACTAAATTTTATGGTAGAGCATCATTTTATTAGTGATGGCGAAAAGACATCCATTGACTATTGGGAAGACAAAAAAGGCTCGGATAGCAAATAAATGTAACCTTTCGATGAAAAAATACGGAAAAAGAGTTGACAGTATGAGGTAAAAGAACTTATACTAGGGCCAAAACAATTCAATAATGATGCTATGATAGAGGAGCGGAAAATGAAGAGTATGCTTTTGAGCGGGCCGGCGATGACGGAGCAGAAAGGCATTTCCGCCGAAGTGAAAATCCCTGGCTGGGGTTTTTGCTGGTTTGGCTTTGAAGAGGAGTCAAACTGTCATCCAAGACCGGATGGAGTGCTATCTTGCAAAGCTTAAGTTTATACTAGGCGGTTGCGGGGAGTTCTCAGCGACCGCTATATTATTTTGGGTATATCCCGCTAGGAGGATCATTCATGTCAGAAAAAACACTGCCCTTTTCTCGCGAACAACTAGAAGCGATTGTAAATCAGTATCCTACGCCTTTTCACATTTATGATGAAGCGGCGATTCGCGCCAATGTACGTCGATTTTTACAGGCCTTTTCCTGGGCCCCAGCTTTTAAAGAATACTTTGCCGTCAAAGCGGCGCCGAATCCCCATATTATGGCTCTTTTAAAAGAAGAAGGCGTTGGCGCCGACTGCAGCTCTATGGCCGAGCTTGTTTTATCAGAACGCGTTGGTTTATCAGGCGAAGACATTATTTTTACCTCTAATGATACGCCGCCGGCGGAATTTCGCAAAGCTCGTGAACTTGGCGCTATTGTTAATCTTGATGATATTACTCATATTGACTTTTTAGAAAAAGTAGCATCAATTCCTGAAATTATTTGTTTTCGTTACAATCCGGGACCGCTTATGGAAAGCGGCGGCAATACCATTATCGGTTATCCCGAAGAAGCGAAATATGGCTTGACGAAAGAACAGCTGTTTACAGCCTATAAACGCATGCAGGAAAAGGGCGTAAAACGGTTTGGCCTTCATACGATGGTTTGTTCAAATGAATTAGATCCGTCTGGCTTGATTGGTACAGCGAATATGATGTTTGACTTAGCTGTCGAACTAAAAGAAAAATTGGGCATTTCCCTTGAGTTTGTTAATTTAGGCGGCGGTGTCGGGATTCCTTATAAACCGGAACAGCAGGCGATCGATTTAGAATATTTAGGCCAGGAAGTGAAAAAGGCTTATGAAGCTAAAATCGTAGCGAACGGCTTAGCACCATTAAAGATTGCTATGGAGTGCGGTCGTATGATCACAGGTCCTTATGGCTACTTAGTGACAACAGCGATTCATAAAAAGGAAATTTACAAAAATTATATTGGCTTAGATGCTTGCATGGCCAACTTGATGCGTCCGGCTCTGTACGGTTCTTACCATCATATTACTGTCGTTGGCAAAGAAACAGCTCCGCTTGACCACGTCTATGACGTAACAGGCTCATTATGTGAGAATAATGATAAATTTGCTATTGACCGAGCTTTACCCAAAATTGATATTGGCGATTTACTCGTTCTTCATGATGCTGGTGCGCATGGTCATGCTATGGGCTTTAATTATAATGGAAAACTTCGTTCTGCTGAGCTTTTGTTACAGCCGAATGGTGCAGTCAAAATGATTCGCCGAGCAGAAACACTTGATGATTATTTTGCAACACTTGATTTAGAGGCTCCCTCTGTGCAGCAGACAGCTGCTGCAACGGTAAAATAAATTTTTTAACAGACAAAATGAAAGAACAAGCAAAAAGAAGGATTCTTTTTAGCTTGTTCTTTTTTCTTTACCAATATTCGCTAGAATGTTACAGTATAAGTAGTGGACTTTATCAGAGCAAGAAAATAACCGCTCATTGAGCGGTTAGATCGCTGTACCTGCATAAAGTCAAGTCAGCTTTGTTTAAAATTCAATAGCACTTACACTTGTAGTATATGCGAAAATAAGCATTATGATGTTGCCAAATGATTAAATTTTTGTTAATTTGCGGACTAGACCCAAAACAGAAATAAGGCGGTGTAACTTCGTGCTGGAAAAAGTAGACTTGAAAAAAAAGCTAGACAAAGATACGTATCGTAAGGTTGTTTCTGAACTAAGAAAAAAAGTCGGCCTGCTGCAACGGCAGGCTCGAGATTTACAGATTCCGGTTATTCTCGTTTTTGAGGGCTGGAAAGCCGCAGGCAAAGGAACTTTAGTTAACGAATTGCTGCAAGCGCTTGATCCCCGGGGCTTTCAAGTTTTTGCGATTCATGAGCCAAGCGCCGAAGAGGCGGCGCGATCTTATTTCTGGCGGTTTTGGACGAAAATTCCGCCGAAAGGACGCATTGCGATCTTTGACCGCAGTTGGTACCGCCGTGTTTTAGTAGAAAAAGTTACGCAAACAGCAACAGCAGAGCAAGTAGCGAATGCCTATCAAGAGATACCTTCTTTTGAACGGCAGCTTGTAGCTGAGGGCGCTGTTATGATCAAACTTTTTTTGCATATAAGTCGTAAAGAGCAAAAAGAAAGGCTCGAAAAGCTAGC
>URQW01000013.1 GCA_900550105.1 uncultured Pelosinus sp. | reverse complement strand
CCTATTTTATATAATTCACCGTTTCTTTCAAAAATCCTCTTAGTATTGTAACAGAAAATTAACAAAAAAATAAACTTGTCTAACAGCAGGCTCTGCTCAGACAAGTTTTACAAAAAGACACAAATAATATGTCAACCAAATTTTTACAGAATTTTCGACAGGAAGGCGCGCGTTCTTTCTTCCTTAGCACCAGTGAAGAACGCCTCAGGCGTTCCTTCTTCAATAATCCGGCCTTCATCCATAAAGACAACGCGATCGCCCACCTCACGGGCAAACCCCATTTCATGGGTCACTACAACCATGGTCATTCCTTCACGAGCCAAGGCTTTCATAACATCAAGTACCTCATTGATCATTTCCGGATCAAGCGCCGAAGTAGGCTCATCAAAGAGCATAATCTTCGGTCGCATCGCTAAAGCCCGCGCAATAGCCACACGCTGCTGCTGACCGCCAGAAAGCTGATCAGGATAGGCTTTTTCTTTATCAGCTAAACCAACCTTTGCCAAGAGTTCCCGCCCGATCTTTTCAGCCTCGCTTTTTGCCATTTTACGTACCTGAACCGGCGCTAGTACGATATTTTCCAACACTGTCATATGAGGAAATAAATTAAAGCGTTGGAAAACCATCCCGACTTCTTCTCTTACCTTATTAATATTCGCTTCGCCAGAAAGAGCAATGTCGTCAACAACGATCGTCCCTTCTGTTGGCTCTTCCAAATAATTTAGACAGCGTAGTAGCGTACTTTTTCCCGATCCGCTCGGTCCAATGATCACGAGCACTTCTTTTTCTGCTACCGTAAGATCTATTCCTTTTAAAACATGCAAGTGTCCGAACTTTTTATGGATATTTTTAACGTCGATCATCGATTTTATACCTCCGCTCCAAATAAGCGATAAACCGGGAAATTGTCAGTGTCATCATTAAATAAATGAAAGCGACAGCTAGCCAGATTTCAAAAGATCCGTAGGTTCTAGCAATAATGAGCTGCCCCCGCCGAGTTAGTTCCTCAAAACCAATCACCGATACGAGCGATGAATCTTTGAGCATGGCAATGAACTCATTGCCTAACGGCGGAATAATACGCTTAAAAGCCTGAGGCATAATAATAAATCGCATGGTCTGCGCCCAGGTCATGCCCAGAGACCGCCCTGCTTCCATCTGCCCTTTGTCAATCGATTGAATCCCACCGCGGAAAATTTCCGCCACATAGGCGCCGCTATTAATACTGCAGGCCGTAATCGCCGCAATAAACGGATCGATTCTCTGTCCGACAATAATCGGCAGCGCAAAATAAATGAGAAAAATCTGGACTAACAGCGGCGTGCCGCGAATAAAGTCAACATAAACAGCCGCCGGATAAGAAAAAAGTTTTTGTTTCGATAATCTGGCAATGCCGACAAACATACCGATTAAAAGACCAAAAGCTACGCTGAGTGTCGTAATTTCAATAGTAACCCCAGCGCCCAGTAATAATAACGGGAACGAGTTGACGATAAGTTGAAAATCAAAGTTCATAAAAACTACTCCCCTTGCCTAAAAATAAGCCCATCTAAACGATACAATGAATAATCATACACCTTTTGATTATAGGCACACAAAAAGAGACTGTCAATGAAAAAGTGCTCTTTTAACAGACAAAAGGCAGCAAAGATCACTCTCTGCCGCCTTTCGTGTTTCGTTACTTTCACAAAAACTTAAGGTTTTTTGCCGAACCATTTTACATAAATCTTTTCATATTCGCCGTTTTTCTTTAACTCTTCCAAGGCTTTGTTGATATCAGTAATAAGCTGAGCATTCTTTTTAGAAGCAGCAAAGCCATAGTCTTCAGAACTTAAGGCATCGCCAACTTGTTTCGAACCCTTGCCAGTATCTTGATTCATGTAATAATTGTTGACAGGCATATCATTAATAACCGCATCAACACCGCCGGCCTTAAGTTCTAAAAAGGCTTCTGGCGCCGTATTAAATTCACGGATTGTTGCATCTTTTACTTTTTTCGCTTCATCCGCACCAGTCGTACCAATCTGTACGGCAATTTTCTTGCCAGTTAAGTCTGAAAACCCTTTAATTGCATTGTTATCACTCTTTACGACAATGGACAAGCCCGATTTATAGTAAGGCGCCGAGAAAGCTACCTTTTTAGCCCGTTCTTCCGTGATCGACATAGCCGAAACAGCCAAATCAATATTGCCTGCTTCCAGAGCCGGAATGAGTCCGTCAAAGTTCATACTTTGAACCTGCACATCGGCATTCATTTGCTTACCAATGGCCTTGATTAAATCCATATCAAACCCGACATATTCTTTGCTTTTATCATCTTGGAATTCAAAGGGAGCGTAAGCTGTATCAGAGCCTACCTTAATGACTTTTTTCTCGGCCGCTTTCGGTTGAGAACCACAGCCAACTAACCCTAACGACAATACAAACACAAGTAACATACATAGAGAAAGCATCTTCTTTGTCATGATAAGTCCCTCCAGGCAAGCGAGATCATCTCGCTGTTTATTTTTAGTAATTATACACCTCCTATGAATAATTCAGCAAGACTTTTTTTTATTAAAATGTTACCTTTTTACTTTATTTATTAAATGAATTAGTCGCAAACTACTGCAATGTAGTACCTTCACGGGCTAACAATCTGAAAATCGTCGCTAGCAGTCGATTTTGGCACTTGTATAATCATAACTTTATGATCATGGTTTTGCATTGTCGCCGTTCCGTGCGCTCTTAAAATCGGCGACGGCGATGCTAAAAAAGCGGCAAAAGCCACAATAAACACAGTAAGAACAAGCCCTTGTTTCACCTTAACGTCCTCCATTTCGTTTCAACCAACCAAAGAAGTAGCTTTGAGAAGTAGCCTTGAAATAAAACAGTTAGACGAAAGTGTTTACTCTCGTCTAACTGCGTAACAAACTTCCCATAAAGAACTGGGGCAACAAAATTTAGTGCTGTTCTTGGCCCACAATCTTGCCGATAGCACCGCCGCTGGCGGTTATAGGCGCCCAATTATAACAGCTTTTCACTTTCGAAAAGTAATCCCAGGCAACCACACCGCCAGTCCGGCTCCACGCGCCCTGACCGCCTTTTACCGTCCCAGTATTCAAGGAGTACGATACCACACTCCCATCACCATTGGCACCAGCGATGCCGCCAGCGTTACCGCCATTTCCCAAATCCTTCACTGTGCCACTATTGATTGTGCCATCAATGACAGCATTAGACCAGTTAGTGCCAGCAATGCCGCCAGCGTAGCTGTAATCGGCCTGATTCGTAATAGCGCCGCTATTGGTACTATTAAAAATAGAAGCCTGGCAGTTGGCGCCGGCAATCCCGCCAGCGTAACTGTAAAGAGAATCAGCTGTTACTGCCCCGGCATTAC
This sequence comes from uncultured Pelosinus sp., assembly GCA_900550105.1. GTDB lineage: Bacteria > Bacillota > Negativicutes > UMGS1260 > UMGS1260 > UMGS1260. Next base: position 52,590 of record URQW01000013.1, on the reverse strand, counting down.
TACTCTGAGCAATTGTTGCGTAATTCGTGTTAAAACCAGCAATGCCGCCTAGATGCCAGCCGCTGCCGCTAATTTTCCCGGTATTCACAGCATTTGTCACAAAGGTAGAAGGCCCATCGTTTGTCGTACCATAGAGCCAACCCACAATACCGCCTACATTGCTGCTGCTGTTTGCGCCATAATTTTGGCTTCGGGTATAAGTAGTTAGACCGGAAACCGTCACATCACCGGAATTGACTACATCTCTTACCGCTGAGTTGACATAGGCAAATCCGGCAATCCCGCCAATATTGCTATTCATGGTCCCAGTCACCGCCGCCGAATTGCCGAGACCGCTCAAAAAGTCTCCCGCGCTCAAGCCGATAACACCGCCTACATTGCTATAAGCAAGAGAGCTCGTAACAGCGCCGGAATTGACGTCATTCATGAGAATGCTGCCCTCGCTATAACCGACAAGGCCGCCCAAATTGCGCGTACCGCCCATATGCGTATCCATTCGTACATTCGTATCATAAAGAGGCGGCTCGGCTGGCGTACCTACGTCAGCATTATCAGCCACTTGGCCAAGGTTCGCGCTATTTACAATCACACTATCCACATTATGCCCCACAACTCCGCCAATATCGGAATTGCTGCCGCCTGATACATTGCCCTTATTCACGCTGCTATCAATTAAGCCTTCGCCATAATTTACACCGACAAGTCCGCCAATATAGCGGCTTTGTCCTGTGACAAGACCCTTATTGGCACTCTGAAACAAAACGCCTGCTTTATTGCCGCCAATCAGACCGCCGATATTGCTATTCGTACCGCCGCTCACAGTACCGAAATTGATACTATTTTCTACAGTAGCCCCTTCCCAGTTAGAACCTACAAGACCGCCCACATAATCCTGGTCATAAACACCGCCTGTTACGGAACCAAAGTTTGCCACCTTGCTAACCATACTATTGTTATAGTTATAGGCTACGAGGCCGCCTGCATAACTTTGATCTCCCTGCGATGCAATTTTCCCGTAGTTTGCCGAATGGAAAAGCGTACTGCCGCCATAGTTCATCCCGACGACACCAGACGCATGACGCTGTATACCAGTAGCTGTCACATCAGCATAGTTCTTACTATTTTGAACAACTGTTTCGCTGTCAGATCGCCCCACGATACCGGAAGCATAACCAAACCCTGTCGTATCGCCCGTAATAGCTACTTTACCGGAAACAGTTACATGATCGATGAAACTGCCTGAAGCCACACCAACAAGACTGCCAAGATAAGCCGTATCGGCGCCGCCAGCAAGCGAAACAGAGTCAAGGGTTATATTGCGAAGCGTGGCATTTTGAGCACTACTGAAGAGGCCCACATTGGCCGCATCAGACGAAATTTTCAAATTGCTGATTTTATAATTCTGACCGTCAAACACTCCCGTAAAATTGCCAAGCGGCACAAAGGCGCCGCTGCCAAGATCAACACTTTGACTTAACGCATAAATGCCTGCCAAATTGCTGCTGACACTTTTTAAATTATCGGCATTATTCACCAGCATATAAGCTGAAAGAGTTCCCCCCGGCCCTACTTTTACCTGACTGGTATAAGGATTGCCGCTTGTATCAGATTTCGTTGCTGCATCAGCGTAGGACACAGGATTATAAAAAATCAGTACATTTTGACCGGAAGCTTTGGCCCCGGAATCAATAGCCACTGTGCCGACACCACTACCATCAACGCCTGCTTTCAAAATCAAATCGCCGCTAGCCGCGAGAGACGAACCCGCTTTCAAATTTACGGAGTTGCCAACTAAACGAATCACGCCGTCGGCAGCCGTCACGCCAGAAGCCTGGATTTTTCCTTCATTATTGACGACAGCCGCCCACAGTTCTACTGGACCATTGGCCGCTTGAATCGTCCCCTGATTCGTTATGGCCGCACCGCCGCCGTTAAGCGAGTAAGCGTCTTTCATAAAATCAGCAACTTGAACATCCTTGGTCGAAGCCGTTAAAGCCCCCACATTGATTTGCGCATCCTTACCAAATAAAACGCCGCGCGTATTGATTAAAATGACTTTACCGTCAGCAGTAATCTGCCCCAAAATGGCTGACGGATCTGAGCCAATTACGCGATTCAAAGCGATAGCCTGACTAGATGGTTGGTTAAACTGCACTTTCTCGCCAGTAGCGACGGAAAAGGAATTCCAGTTGACCGCCAGTTTATTGGAACTTTGATTGACCTTAACAAGGGTCGTGCCTTCCCCTTTGATCGAACCGCTTCCTCCTACGACGGTTCCGCCGGAGGGATTGGCGTAACCTGTAGCCATAGCCGTCATAATCGCACTTGCTATAAGCCACTGGACTACTTTCCTTTCACCCGTCTTAGCATTTTTGTCCCACATACGTCGCCATGCTCTCTGCATCTACCTAACGCTCCTTTTTTCTTTAGCCTATTGGGTCAGTGAAGCTTCATCACTTTCCGTCTTATACTATTATCCAGACAAGAAAAAGTATGCATGTTTTGTAAAAAAAATCCTCATAGCTTACAAAAAATCTGACGCTATAAACATAACATTTTTTCCATTATTTGTAAATTATTATTTTACATTATTTGTAATTTTGCAAATTCCCGTAAGTAACCTCCCGGACTTTTGCCAGTAACCCGAACACTTTCCGCCGAAATAGGCAAAAAAACAGGGCCAGCTGCCCCAACAAGACACAGCCACTTGCCTCATAGGTTCCCTGTAAAAAAACATAGGCGGACAGACCGAATAAGGCGAGGGCCGCCAAAGAACTTCTTTGCCAATCGCCATAGCGGATTGTCCGTTTCAGCCGCCAAAACCGCAGAAAGGAACTAGTCAGATAACCACTGGCAAGGGCTAAGGGTGCTACTATAACGCCAAGCGAATCCAGCAAGGTCTGCAGTAAAACCACATTGACGATACAGGCGCACAAAGTTGATAGAAACAAAAACTTTGTCGCTTTAAGCGCCGTAAAAATAGTACCTAAAAACCCATTATAGATACTTGCCAGAATCGCTGTCATATACAAGGGGATCAAAGACCGGGCTGCTGCATAAGCGCTATCGACAAGAACCGGAAAGACTAACGCTACAAAAGACAGCCACAGCGAGCCGCAACAAAACAGACTCAGTAAAAAGAAGCCGCCGGCCTTACTATAAAAAGTCCCGCTAGCGTCCCTCTTGGCAAAAGCCGTTTCCTGCCAAGCCAATTGAAAACATAATGAAACAAGTAAAAGGGCCAACGGAAATTTTCCGGCCAGTGAAAACAGACCATTCGCCTCAGGCGACAGCTTATGAAAGATGACTGTGCGATTATAATCAGTCAAAAACCAATACCCAAGAGAGTTAAAACAAAGAGGCAAGGCAAAAACAAGCATCGCCCGAATCTCCTGGGGGCAACTGCAGCGCCAGCTCACATGATGGCGCAGGGCCAGCTTTCTTTCCAGCAGCAAGAGTTGTCCAATCAAACCTAGCAGCATGGCCAGATATAAACTGCCATAGTCAAGCTTTAAAACAGCTAGAAAAAATACACTGGCAGCTGTCATGATAAAACTGTTTACCATACCGGAAACAGCAAACAACGTATTTTCGCCAAATCCTCTGGCCACAAACGTATAAAAACTTTGCCAGCAGTAGGCGAAGCCATAGAGCAGCAATAAACCTAGGTAAGGGATGTCACAATAACAAAACAGCAACACACCGCAAACTCCATAGAGACAGAAAGACCCCCATAAAATAACTAGGCCGCTACTGACTGCCGAATATTTTCCCCGCTTATCGCTGTGATCAAACATAAAGCGTAGCACAGTCGCCCAAATATCAAGAAACAAAACAGAGGTAAACAAATTAAGGTAAGCTAATGTCACATCATAATACCCATAATCAGCTGACGAAATATAGCGCGTATACAATGGTATGAGAAAAAAAACGGTTAACTTGCTAAAAACGGTGCCAATCAGATAGGCCAAAGAAGAGCGGGCAAAGCGGCTCACCAATCCTGTCATGAGCGTCACCTTCCCAGCAAAACTTGTTCATAGACCTGCAATGTCTTTTCTGCCATAAGCGGCAAAGTAAACTCCTGTTCATAGCGCCGCCGCCCAGCCTGACCAAACTGAATTCGCAGTCTGGGATTGAGACACAGCTCCCAAAGACGTGATGCTAAGGCAGTCAAATCACCCCGCGGCGTAAGAAACCCTGTTTCGCGATCAGTCACAGCTTCCTTTACACCGCCCACATCAGAAGCAATTACAGGCAATCCTTGACGCATGGCCTCCAAAATACTAATGGGAAACCCCTCCCATTTACTTGCCAACACAAAAACATCCTGTTCCGCCAAAATAGCGACTACATCATCACGTGCACCGAGAAAATGAACTTGATCGGTAATGCCAAGCTCTGCCGCCAAAGTCGTCGCCTCAGGCAGCGTCGGCCCATCGCCCACAAAAGAAACCTCCGCCAAAACTTCCCGTTTCAACAGCTTTGCCAAGGCTTGAAGCAGCAAGGCCTGATCCTTCTGCTGATTAAAACGGGCGACCATAACCAGTCGAACCGGACCGTTACCCTGTCGCGCCACCTGACCGGACTGGTTCTGACTCGAACACGACAACTGTCGTTGCGCCTCAACGCCATTATGAATTGTCAACATTTTATGGCGACAACCTGGCATCGCCCGAACCCCCAATTGTCGATCATAATCAGACACACAAATAAAACGACTCGTCCCCGCGGCGGCGATCTGCTCCGCCAGACGGTAAATTAGGCGTTTCGGCCAAGAAATTCCTTCTGTAAAAGCCCAGCCATGAACCGTAAATACGACAGGCGTTGCCGAAAACCGTCCAGCTATCCGACCTAAAAACCCAGCTTTACTAGAATGACAGTGAATCAGATCAGGCTGAAGCGTCTGAATTAACTTTTTCAATTCCCATAAGGTTCGAATATCCTGTTTCATTGCCAGCGGCTGCACAAGTTCAGGCAAAAGATGCAAGCTAGCGCCCGCCGCGGCGAGACGATCTCCCAGCCAACCACTCTGCCCGAGCGCCACATGTACTTCATAAGAGGCGGGCAGACAGGAAATCAAATCAGCCAAATGACGCTGCGCCCCGCCAAGACTGCCTGTTGTAATCACATATAGGAGCTTTCTAGCGCCCATTTTTTCACCTTCTCATTCATATTAGACGAATCAATCTAGCTTCAACCGCTTAGCCTAGCACTTCCCCAATTGACCCGTTAGTGGTTCTTACATTAATTTGACCAACTCCGATAAGCCGCTTCTTGTATCGGTTTAGCCGCCACCCCTTCAGTGCTTTGCTTCGAAACAAGAACTCGAAAAGTTTGCAGCATAATTTTTATGTCAGTAAACAGATTCATATTCTGAATATATAACAAATCATAGGTGAGCTTATCGCCAGCTGTCGTATTATACTTGCCGTAAATCTGGGCTAAGCCGGTAATTCCCGGTTTCACACGATGACGATAAGTATAGGCAGATAATTCCTGCTTAAAATTTTCCACAAAAAAGGGGCGCTCTGGCCGCGGCCCTACAATACTCATCTGCCCTAAAAGAACATTGACAAACTGAGGAATTTCATCAAGGCGCGTGGCCCGCAGGAAACTTCCCACGAAAGTAATCCGCGGATCCTTTTCACTAGCCATGACAGGGCCGCTAGCCGCTTCAGCATCACGGCGCATCGTGCGAAACTTATAAACCATAAAAGGTCTTTCATCACGGCCGCAGCGGATTTGACCGTAAAATACCGGCCCCTTGCTATCCCATTTAATCGCTGCAGCAACAATAAGCAATAGAGGCGAAAGAAACAACAGGGCCACAGCGGAAAAAGCCATATCAAAAATCCGTTTAAGACAGCGCTGCTCTAACGTAGGCTGAAGATAACGAGGACGAAAAAAGGGAATATCATCTATTTTGTCGAGAAAGCCTTGATGACAAATGAGATCATAAAAGACAGGAACAAGAAAAACTTGTTTATTCTCGCGCTGACAAAAAGCAATCACCTGCGCCTTTACAGTAAGCGGTAGACTAGCACAAGCAACAATCACATCGACTTGCTCAGCGAGCTTCTCCCATTTTCTAGCAGACCAATTATGACAGACATACTTGACCTGATCATGTAAATGGCCTTGCAGGGCCAGTCGTGAGACAATCCGTTCGCTTTCGGCGGCGGAACCTAAAAGTAGCAAGGTGCGAGACCGCATGCCAGACTGATCAAAGCGCCAGCAAATATAGCGCCAAAAAGTCAAAACAACGAACTGTGTGAATAGAGCCGTCACAAACAAGAAGCGTAGGGAGTTAAAATCTGGCAAAAACAAGCTTAATAACAGCACTCCTGCCGCTACATTCCCTAACGACATAACCAGTCCCAAGGCCACTTCGCTATAGGTTTTACGCAAGGTTGCAAAAAGACCGTTAGCTCGAAACAACAGCAGTGTCACACCAAGCAGCAAGGGAATCATATCACGGTATACAGCCGTTGCAGCAGACTTGGTCCCGCTGCCAAATAGTACGGGAGCGCCGTAATAAGCTGTCGCCATTAGCGCTATGTCAACAAATACTACCAAAGTCTTTAGCAAACAAGGAAATTTCTGTCGCATGAACTGTCCTCCTCATGATGGATCTTGAATAAAGGGGAGCACGTTTTCATAATAAGGCATCCCCTGTAATAACCCCCCCAGGACCGGATGATCGATCACAAGCTCCCTAATCTGATAACCCGCTTGGCAATCCCAAATATAAAAAGGAGCTGTTGTTACACGCAAAGAACCTTGCTCCTCAATCAAAGGATTGGTGAGAGTAATCCGGCCGATACAAGCAGTTCTTCCCGGAACATTCCCTGTTTTATGGACAATAGCGATAGCCGCGCCGTCAGCATTTGCCCCCCTCAGACCGCTCCGATTCGCATTGATAACATGAATGTTGGCAAGATCAATATAATAGGAACGACTGTCATGATTCTCAATTTTAAGACCATTCAGCCTGTTATTTTCCCATAGAGCGCCTGCAACTTGCACTCTGCCTGCGATAATTTCATCGCTGCCAACAATACTCAAGCCGCGTTTACTGCCAAAATCATGGTGATTTTTAATTTCCACTGATACTGGTACAGCCGCTCCAGCTAAATTACCAAGCAAAAGCTGAATACCGGCTCCGGCATTTCGGGCCGTAATCGGATCGGTTATGACAACATGTTCTAAACTGTCGCTCGGCCGATTCGGCTCCAAATCCAGCCCCCCCTCAGGGTCCTGCCCTTGCGTACTTGTTAAAACAGGCCGTAGGAGCGTCACATTCCTCCCCGCAATGAGGGAAATTCCCTGACGGCGATTGCCGCTAGCCATAACATCCATTAACATTATGTCTTCTGGCACAGCATTGAGCTGCTTCCAGGTACCTGGCCCTGTAAAAACTTCTGTGCCGATATAAATCCCATCACCCCAGCAATCCTTGGCGGTAATCCCCTGCACCAGGACTTGTCGGCTGCCCGAAATAAACAAACCAGTTCCCCATTGACCTTCTGTTCCCTGATGCCGCTGTCTATCGCCACAGATAGTGCCGCCAAACACCATTACATCCTGCACATTTTCAATGGACAACACCACGTAAAAAGCCGCTCTATTTGGCTTAGCCTGCAGCGTCGTCCGCTCGGTCAGATAAAGCCGACTATGATCGCGCAGCTTAAGCGACGTTAGGGCGTCAACAAGATAATTCCCCGGCGGAATCCAAAGACTTTTCCCGTCATTTGCCGCCTCATCGACAGCGTGCTGCAGCGCCGCCGTATCATCATGAACTCCGTCACCCAACGCACCGAAGTTCTTCGCATTCAGTGCACCAGATGGTACCAGTGGCAGCGGTGCTTTGACTACATCCTGATCAAGCCCGGCTCGCAGCTGTCCTTCTTCTGGCGATAACTTAGCCGCCAAGGTGGTACAGCCTGCCATAAAGGTCGCACCAATCGCTAGAATGATGAGCCATTTTGCCACTGACTTGGCTGAGATTGACATAAAAAATCCTCCTTGGATACAGCCTGCGAAAAACACCGCCAAAAATTTTGCCGTAAGGGATCAAGCGCTGATGGCCGATACGCCGCCGCCAAGGTAAAATTACGCTTAGCCTGATTCGAGCACCAGGCTGAATTATCCAGCGCTGCACCAATTCCCGCCGCTAAAGCCATACTATCGCCAGGTTTGTGCAAACAGCTAGGCGGCAGAAGCTCGGGGATGCCCCCGGCGGTGGAACCGAGAGCCGGACAGGCCCGCCCCATAGCCTCCAACAAAGCCCGCGGCAGTCCCTCTTGAAAACTAGGCTGAATGTAGAGATCAATCTGATCCAACCACTCATTGACAGCTGTGCCGTGAGGCAGCGTACCGCAGAAAACGGTGCGGTCGCCGATCCCATACTGTTCAGCCAGCTTTTGCCAAGGCGCCGGATCACCGCCGCCTAGTACTTGAAATAAAAAATCATCGCGGTCTTTCGCTAAATAACTTAGCGCTTGTAAGGCCACATGAACGCCTTTCATGTGATTTGCCAGTGTCCCGATCAAGCCGATTTTTTTAACAGGCGTCGCTGCAAGACTCAGCCGTAGCAGACGCCGTTCTAGCACATAAGGCGCTTCATCAGCCAACTGGACGTCGGAACAGCTCACAGTCTCACCATAAGAGGGATAGCGTCTTTGTAAAAACTCCTTCGTAACATACAAGGCATAAGGCGCTTTTTCTACCATACGGCGTGTAGCCCAATAGGCATAGGGAGCATAAAGTTTCCCCTGCCAAGAGCCATGATTCCAGAGAGCGTCAAAGGGACAATACACAACCTCGGCCAGCCAGGGTTTCTTCTGCTTCCTTGCTAGCGGCGCCGCCAAGCGACTGATCTCACCGATCCTGGCAATCAGCCCGTCGCACTGCACTAATGCATCACTCAGTCGTTTCACAGCCTCCTGCCGCGCCCCCAGCCAGGCCAGCGGACTGCTCACCGAAGGAATCTCGACAAAGCGAACCTTAGGGCCGCTTGACAAATCAAGATACTGCCGTTCTTCCGTTTTTCCTAAAGAGCGTACGCGAGCCGCCACAACAATCTCATCGAAAACCTCGAGATAGCGCCGCCATAACCTGTAGGGATACTGTCCATCAGAATAGTAAAGGCCTTTCTCATCCTTATAAAACTTATGATCATGGGTAAACAGTACTTTCATCAACCTCGCCTACTCTCTGTTTCTTCTCTAGCTATCGTAAGCCCCACAGCCAATAAAAAAGCCGCATGAAGCCCATTGCCCAAAATGCCGCCGACGCTTTCCGTCAGCCCAATGAGCAAATAAGCAATCATGACGAACAAGGGCACGGCGCAATAACCATCAAACTGGACTTTTTCTATAGTTTGCCAAAAGGCTAAAAAACATACCAATCCGTGGAAGAAAAACAGCAATGCAAACGCGAAAATCCCCTTCGTTCCCAAAACAGCCAGATAAACATTATGAGCTAAAATACCGACCTGGGCCGTAAAATACTGATTTCCATGCCCCAAGACCTCAGCTTCGGCAAAAACTTGGCGCCACACAAATTCGCGGCCGGAAAGCAGTGTCTGATCTGGATTCGAAGCAAACTTATCGGTCATCGTAGCAAAAATCCCTTCATGTATCCCGCCCAAAACCAACAACAGAACGATACCGCTACAAAGTACGGCAAACCCGCTAACCCCCCATAGCCAGCGCCATTGCTTCGCACGATCCAAAAGCAAAGTCCCATAAAATAAGCCAGCCATTGCCAAAAAAGCTAAAAAACTAGTACGCGATCCCGTAAAAATGATTAGCAGGACCGAAGCGCCAAGCGCCAAAACCAAAGCAGCTGTTACGCAACCTTGCCTTAGAGTTTGCTCAGTTGCAATCCGTCCGCGCAGCAGGCCAAACAGCCCCGCAGACAACGCAACCAGAATGAGTCCCATGGTGTTGGCGTTAACAAATACGCCTTTGTAATAGGATGTTGTTACAGGATATAACGCCAGTGACGCCACTAGATAAGCGGCAAAAGCTAGCACAAGTCCCCAAGCTAAAATGAGGCGCCCGCGCGGCCCCGTCAAATATGGAAAGCCCAAAAAGAAAATGACCGGTACACCAAACAGCTGCCAAACCTCGCCAAATAAATCATCCTGATTAGAAAGGGCAGAAAGTAGCGACAGCAAGGAAAAAAACAACCACAAAAATAGTACGACCATCGCTTTTCGCGTTATACTCCCTAGCGAAAATCCGGTCAAAAACAAAACAATATAACCATAAAGACCCGCCACAGCGAAGCGTAGTAAACTAAAATGGCCCTGCTCTTCAGTAAGAGAATTGAGAGTTAAAACGCCTAACAGAACAGCCAGAAGTACGCTAAGAAAGATCATAGTACGACCTTTCATGGCAAAGGGTTTCGAATGAGCCTCAAGCATCGACACCAATCAGAGCACCTCCCGCCGTTGTGTCTCCCAAGCGCGCATGAGCGCCAGCAATCGCGGACTTACAAGTCCGGCAAAAGCGATAAGCCAACCGTTTTTCTGCCAGGGATACTCCTGTAGATAAGCTAGGGCTAGCTTGAACCCTAAAAAACGATTTCGCGCTAAAAAGGAATAAAACAACGCTCCCTGACGAAAAATCCGATACCACTTCGGCGCATAACGCTTCAAAGCAGGCCCATGGCGACTTAAAATATAGGTCGTATCTTGGACTTGATCTGGCGCATCACGCAAAAAACCTTCAGATCGCTGCCAAACCGATACGTTGCTGGCACGATTTGCACTTGTTAAATGAACGAGAGCAACCACTTCAGGAATCATTCGCGTCTGATAGGTTTGCGCAAAATCTAGTAAGTACGTTTCTTCATAGGCCCGACCGCGAGAAAAGCGCACCTTTTCTAAGGAACGCCGACGAACGCAGTGAAAAAAATCGCTCAACCCGACGCTGTCGCGCCAGCGCAAAAAAGATTCATAATTGAGCACTGTAGCGCCAAAAACGGGTTCTGGCGATACTCTGCCATCATCGCGGCGATAGAGAAAGCCCAGTCGTTCAATCGTTTCAGGACAGCGCAGCGTTTCCTGCCGGATTTTCAGCAAGGCGTCAGGCAGCAATTCATCGTCACTATCAAGAAACAATAGCCATTCTCCCTGACTGTAATCAATCCCCGTATTGCGCGCCGGACAAACTCCCTGATTCTGTCGATGGCGAATCAAGCGAATTCGATAATCTAAAATCGCCCCCGCCACATCAGCCGACTGGTCCGTGGAGGCGTCATCGACAACAAGCACTTCAAAATCATCAAAGGACTGCTTCAGACAGCTTTCAATGGCTCTTACCACTTCTTTTTCCCGATTAAAGACAGGAATAATAATTGTAAAGTAAGCCAAAACGTTCCCTCCGCTTCTACATTGCTCCCTGAAAAAAAGCATCTGCTAATTTTACGCGTGTCATTAATAAGCCTAGTAGTTTCGCACGAGTTCCCTGCAGCATTTCCGCTGCTTTCTTCGCTTTTGCCGCTTTGACGGAACAAGCCTCAACAAGCAAAATAACGCCGTCAGTTTTCGCCGCTAAAAGACAGGCGTCAGACACAATATCGCTTGCTGTAACAAGCAGCGGCGCACTGTGAATCAGCACATAATCAAAGCTTTGTTTTAGCTCGCTTAAAATTTCGGTGAGGCGCGGCCTCGCCAAAAGACTCATGGGCGGCTCGGCGGAACAACCGCTTGGCAACAGCGTAAGCCGCTTCAAGTGCGACGGTTGGAGCATTTCCTGGGCGCTTTTACCGCTCCGAAGCAGTTCGACTAAACCGGTATTAGGCACATGAAATAAGCGGTACAAAGAAGGACTGCGCAGGTTGGCGTCGACCAGCAAAACGCGTTTTCCCGCATAAGCAAGAGCCACCGCTACATTCGCTGCGGTCATGGCATATTCATCGCTTTGATGGGTCCCTGTAAAGAGAATCGTTTTTAGTTCCTCCCGTTGCGCCGTATCCTCTAAAATAAGCCGGAACGACCGAAAGGCTTCAGCCTGCGGCGACTGTTCGCGGTCCATGAGAAGACGATAGGCAAAATGCCTCATAATAAGACCTCCCCCAAATTTCAAATTAGACTAAGACTGCTTTCCCTGACGCGACACAGGCTCAGGAATTGCGCCAAGTACTGGCAGCCCTAAGTATGCAGCGCCCTCGGCTGTCGTATCAATGGTTTTGCCAACAGCTTCGCTTATAAAGGCAGCGGCAATCCCGGCAAACAGACCGCCCAAAAGCCCTATAGCCAGATTGAGCCATTTCTTCGGCTTACTTGCCTTGATCGGCAAATCAGGCGGATCCACAATCTGCACATTGGTCGGTTCTTTCACCTCATCAATCCGGGCCTGATCATAGTTCTTGGCTAAATTCAAATAAGACTGCTCGGCAACAGCGCTGTCACGCAAGAGCTTTGCCAGCCCTTCTTCTTTGACAGGCTGGCTCATCAGTTCGGCCGTAAGTCGCTGCGCTTCACTATGCAAAGCCGACTGCCGTGCTCTGGCGCCAGCGGCTTCCACCTCAGCCTGCAACTTTCCCTGCACGAGGGCCACATGAACAGGATTACTGGAAGGCGCCTTGTCACTGGCAACCTTATCAATTTCTCCGGCCAGTTTATCTTGCAGTCCCTTAATCCCGGCCTGCAAGCTCTGCACTTTAGGATGATTTTCCTTATAGGTTTTTCGTAGCGAAATCAGTTCGACATCCATTTCTTCCAACTTACTTTTATACTGCTGAATCAAGGGACTATCGCCAACAAAATCTGGATCTTCTTGCGCAAGCTGCCGATTTACCCCATCGAGCTTCGCTTCTCCGTTGTTTACGGCCATCTGATTCTCTACGATCATCTTTCTTAAAGCCGTTTGCCGATCTAACAAATTTTTGGTTTGATCATTGACCGAATAGGCCTGATGACTTTCTTTATAAGTCACGATGGCCGTTTCAAGAGCATCCAGATTGGCTTTCGCCTCATCAAGACGCTGACCGATAAAGTTTTTCGTCTCGCGACCTTCAGCCCGTACAATGTCAGTAAGACGAAGGAGCAACGTATCCACCAGGGCATTGGCCAATGCCTGCGCTTCTTCCGGCGTCTTCCCTTGAACCGAGACAGTCAGAATTTCCGTATTTTTCAAGGGAACTGCTTCAATTCGCTTACTCACACTGTCATAGTCAGGACGCTCAGCCTCAGGAACATCACTATATACCTTGGCGATCGCCGCCTCGACAACAGTTTTTCCTTTAATAATTTCTGCATAGGTATAAATCTGCTGGCGCATGACTTCTTCCTGCGATAAAGTGCCAATCCCGTCATTTAAACTACGACTGTATTTCACCCGCAAATTCACATTGGACTCATACTGCGTAGGCAAAAAACAATTGGCTATAGAAGCCGCCAGCAAACAACCACCGACAGTCAGGGCAATCACCTTACGCCGTCGCACCAGAATTTGAGCCAGATCACTTACTTCTAGTCTGCCGTCACTATACATGAATGATTTCGCACCTTTCTCTGCGTAAAATCAGGGTTCTTTTTCCCAATGATGAAGTAAATAGAAGGGATAGACAAAAGGAAGAATATCGCGAATCAAATCTACGCGATGATTGCTGCTCACATAGACAACATCGCCGTCCTTCAGCGTATAATTCTGCCGAAAATCCTGCTTTTGCAGCATGTCGAGTAAATTAATCGGCGGCACGGCTGCAAACTGCTCCTCACTTGAATTTGGCTGTGGTAGTGCTGACACATTGACATCATGCTGCGTAACTTTAGCCTCTTGTAATGCTCCTTGTGTAGTCAACGTCATAAACTGGGCTTTGTGAAATAACATGATTTTAGTTTTCGCGGCCTCTTTGGTCCAACCAGAGGCCATACTCAAGGCATCGAGCAATGTTCCCCCTCGTTCCAAACTGTAATAGCCAGGATGATACACCTCGCCAAGCACACTGACCTTGATGGGCTGACGTCGTAGTAGATTGACCGTAACCAACGGCTGTTCCAAATAGCGTTCTAAACGCTCTGTCAGCACAGCAGCAAACTCGCTTGCCGTAAGATTCTCCGTCTGGACTTGTCCCGCCAAAGGGACCGCAATCATGCCATCAGGCTGAATCACTACCTCTTTCAAGGACAGCTCACTATAGCCATAAACACTAACAGCTAACACATCGCCAGGTTCAAGAACATAAGCGGCGCCGCAGCTTGCTACCGTGCTCACCGCCATAAAAAAACAGACGCAACAAACAACAAGAAATCGTCTAATCCTCATAAGCTTTTCTCCTTTCGCGGTAAAATCGTCTAAAAATAACGATACTGCAATAAGAAATGAAAGCGACCGCTTCCAGCATATTTTCCCCCGCCTAAGGGCTTCCCCCAAAAGACCTGGGCTGCCACATTTTTACCAAAGCTGGCAATCACACCAACGCCCAAGCTTGTCATATAGCAGTCGCGGCTATTCGTAATGGATGATACGTCATAGGAAAAAACGCCGCCATGATCCAAAAACAAGACTCCCTCCCAGGATGCCAAGGGAAAATGATACTCTGTACTAATAAAGTAGCCCCTGTCACCGCTTAGTTCTCCTTCCTTATAGCCCCGCACGGACGAAAATCCGCCTAGAGAAAATACATCTGTTGAGGGCAGATGCACCGACGGCTGAAAATTCCATTGACCAGAAACACGAAAGAGCCAGCCATGCTGCTCGTCAAGGGGCAACTGGCGAACCCAGGATAAATTGGCCTTCGTAAAATAAGTTCGGCTATCTGCGCTTCCATCACTAGTATCCATGGTATAGCCCCGGGTAACGTCAAAGCGATGATACACAAGTCCGTTACTATCGTTTTTCTGACTAGACCAACCTGTTGTGAAACTTCTTGCTGTATAAGCCAGAATGGCATCGCCTAGCAAATACGTATCGGCTTTTTTTTCGTGAAGCTCGAAATACTGCGTCGTTTTATCCGTAGCTGTCGTTACGAGCGGACGATTTAGCGTCAGCGCAAGGTCAGAGGAATGGCCGCGAATCTGCAAACTTTGAAAAACGCCTGATACTACATCATTTTGGTTTTTACTGTAACTCACTCCGAGCCGGGTTCCGTCTGTACCGACAGGCAACTCGTAAGCCACACTGCCACCCGTATTCCCGCGGGAATGACTCACATTCACAGCGAGTTCGTCTTCTCGTGTAAAAAGATGATGCCACGACGTATCAACCCCTAGCCGATATTCGCCGCTCGTCTCAGTCCCGCCGTTGTCACTGTATAAAACCACCGACGCCGAAGGCGCGTCACTTGCCTGCAGTAAAATATCAGTCGTACCAAAAGATTCACCTCGACGCAAAGCCGCCGAAAGCTGCGTTTGATTCGTCTTATTAAAGCGAATTAAATTCGCTTCCAGCTGATCCAGATTGACAAGACTTCCGGCTTGTACCTTGAGACGCTCTAAAACATAAGACTGCTCCGTCTGCGGCAAAGTGTTAGCAAAGCGAACCGAGCCGATGCGGCTTTCCACCAAGACAATGTGAACAACTCCTTTGTCAATGGTCTGTGGCAATAACAAAGCCCTAGCAATATAGGCAGGCTTGCGGCAATACAAGTCATTCAGCTTGTCAACGGCTTCAGTAATCTCCTGCAGCGTCACCAACCGCCCTTCGTAGCCGCTAGCGACAGACCGGATATCTGTTGGCGATAAAATAGTTGACGGGTCAACATCAAGTCTTGCTAGAAAAAATGTCATTTTCTCGCCTGCCGCCGAGTCCTGGGAAGAATCGCTGGTTTGCTGCGAACCTGGCTGCTGCAGACCTTCTCGCTGCAGCGTGGTTCCTGTCTCACTGGACGGTTTTTGCCGAAGCGATGCATTGAGCTGCAAACCATCACCAGGATGCGATTGAGTAAGATCTTGCGCTGCCGCTGCCATGGGACAATTCAGAATCGCTAAAAGAGAACTCCCCCAAAGACACAGCCATAATTTTGTTTGGTTCAGCCTTGACAATCGCTGCAACGATTTCATCCTCCCTTAAAAATAATTCAGCTTAATCAAATTCCATATTTTGTAATATAGATAACTTCGCCATGTAATACAGTTATCCTTCCATCTTTTACCATTTATTTTGAAAAAATTTCCATATAGCAAATAAAAAAAGAGCCTATGGGCATTTCTATGTCCCATAAGCTCTTGCTTGTTTAACAGTATCCTATGAATACTGCAAATTATTTATTTTTAGCTCCGAACCATTTTTCATAAATTTTATCATACTCGCCATTTTTCTTGATCGCTGCTAAAGCATCGTCAATCTTTTTAGCCAGTTCCGTGTTTTTCTTAGCTACAGCAATCCCGTAATCTTCCGCATGGAGTAAATCGCCGACCATTTTAGCTTCACTACCGCCAGTCTGTTTAATGTAATACTGGTTAACAGGAAGATCATTAATAACTGCATCAACGCCGCCGTTTTTCAGCTCAATGAAAGCGTCAGGCGGTGTATTGAATTCACGCACTTGGGCATTCGCAATTTTTTTGGCTTCATCAGCACCAGTTGTACCAATCTGTACGCCAATTTTCTTGCCTTCTAAGTCTTTAAAAGATTGAATTGTCGTATTGTCTTTTTTAACAATAATTGTTAAACCGGACTGATAATAAGGCGCTGAGAAATTTACTTTTCCTTTTCTTTCTTCCTTAATCGTCATGCCGGAAGCAGCTACGTCAATCGTATTGCTGTCAAGCGCCGGAATCAGTGCATCAAAGCCCATATTCTGAAATTCTACCTGCACACCCATTTGCTTGCCAATTGCTTTCATTAAATCCACATCAAAACCAACAAATTCCTTGCTCTTATCATCCTGGAATTCAAAGGGTGCAAAAGCCGCATCCATACCGACCTTTAACGTCTTCGGCGCTTCACTCTTGCCGCAACCGCCGAGCAGAGCCATCGCCAAAACCCCCACCATTACGAGCATCCATTTTGACCGCATCAAAAAATCCCTCCAACTTTTATTTATCATGTAATTAATTATACAATATATATGCATAAAAAATCAAGAAAAAGTCCACTATACCGAGAATTTTTATTTACTTGTCTTTATTAAATTACCATATTACTATATTAACATTCATTTTTACTACCACTTTGGAAACGGACATAAAAAAACCCGACAATGCGTCGGGTATAATATGTTATAATTGCGAAAAATAATTAGCCTCTTTTGCCATTAAAGCAATCGCGGCAATAAACTGGACGGTCGTTGCGAGGTTTAAACGGCACTTGCGTCACTTGACCGCATTCAGCGCACACAACTTCATGCATCTCACGTTGAGGAGCTTGATAATCGCCGCCTTCCCGGCTGCGTTTGCGGCTATTACGGCAATCGCGGCAGCGTGCCGGTTCATTTTCAAAACCTTTTTCTGCATAAAACTCTTGCTCTCCAGCCGTGAAAATAAAATCACTTCCACAATCTTTGCACTTCAGCGTTTTGTCTTCAAATGCCATAACCGATATCCCCTTATCCCTTTGAATTAAGATACCCTTGCTTAGCCGACCTGGTCTTTGCCCCCACACTCGCCTGCTGGAAATTTAGCTACTAGGATACGATTCCCCTCACAACTCTTTCTCTCGACTCTTTGTTCGGCAGGTCTTACTTCTAAGCCGCACCATGCTCAAAACCATTTTTGATTCCTTACGTGGATCGTTTCGCCTGCGACTGGCATCGATTTTCAACCACAGACCTAAGCAAAAAGGTTCTTACTTTAAGTATAAGGGAAGATCCTGTAAAATGCAAGAAAAATAAAACAAATAAGACAATAGCAACTATTTATGGTAAGAAATCGCTGTAAGTGCTTTGTCGCCAAAGCGTACAGCCCTTCCCAAGGTCTGCGCTTCGTAGGCATGCAAGATAATCGACATGGCAATTTTTCCTTGTCGCCCATCGACTAGCGGCGCTTCGCCGGTCTGCATAGCGTGCGTCCAATCGGCGTAAAGAGGCGTATGACCACGGCCATAGACGCTATCGATTTCATTATTACATTCTTCCCGCACTTGCTCTAATGAATCAAGACCATCAGCAAACTGCCAAACCTGGACGCGGTTTAAAGCCTCGCCGCCAATGACGACCGTTCCCTTTTCCCCTAGAAGTGTTAACGTTTCTTCCAGATTACGCGGATAGACGCAGACAGTGCCTTCGACATTGCCAATGGCGCCGCTGGCAAAACGCACTTGGATCGAGCCGTAATCTTCCGCTTCAATATAAGGATGGACGAAATTCGCCAGCATAGCCTGTACCTGCTGTGGCTCGCCGCCCAGCATCCACTGCAACAAGTCAATATTATGAATGCACTGATTCATGAGACAACCGCCGTCTTGCTCATAGGTTCCACGCCATGGCGCCTGCTGATAGTAGTCTTCATTCCGATTCCAGAGAATGCGTGCATTGCCTGCTAAAATCCGGCCAAAGCGTCCTGTCGCCAAAGCGTCTCTTACTTTTAAGACCGTCGGATTAAAACGGTTCTGGTGTGATACGCATAAAGCCAAACCCTTGGCTTCCGCTAGCTCAATCATCGCATCTGCCTCTTGCGTGGAAAGCGCCATAGGCTTCTCTACCAGAGCGTGTTTCCCCGCATCCAGGAACTCCAACGCAATAGCTCCATGCTTGCCAGACTCGGTGGCAATAGCCACCGCTTGTACTGCCGCATCAGCGACAAGCTCTTTATAATTTACGGTCATTTTCACGTCAGGCTCAGCTAAACCCGCAGCGGCAAAACCTTGCTTATAAGCCTTCGCCATCGCCTCGGCCCGCTCTGACACAACATCGCAGACAGCATAGAGCGATAATTCTTCACGATTATTCAGCAGCGCTTCAATATGCTTATGGGCAATGCGACCACAGCCAACTAGCGCTATATTGATTTTCCCCATAATCGACCTCCTAAAGTTTTTCAATATTGCCGCGCTGTTCTACTTCCTTAAAAGCATTTTTCGTGTCAAAAATCATGCGAGCGTGGCGAGCAATCCAGCCATAATCAAAACCTGTATGCATCGTTGTTAAAATGACTAGATCCGCCTGAGCCACAAGCGGTTTCGTAAGTTCCGCCGATTCATAGGACTTCCCTTTATAACTAAAGCTCGCAACAAAGGGATCATGATATGTAATATCCGCTTCATATTTTTCCAGATTGGCAATAACCTCAAGGGCTGGCGATTGACGTACATCATCAATATCCTGCTTATAGGCTACACCGAGCACGAGAACTTTCGCGCCTTTCAAGGATTGTCCGAAACGGTTTAAAATCTTCATAGCCCGATCCACAACAAATTCCGGCATAGAGTTATTGATTTCCCCGGCTGTCTCAATCAGCCGCGTATGATAATTATATTCTCTGGCCTTCCAAGTTAGATAGAAGGGATCAATCGGGATGCAGTGACCGCCCACGCCTGGGCCAGGATAAAAGGGCATAAAACCGTAAGGCTTTGATTTCGCGGCATCGACCACTTCCCACACATCAATACCCATTTTGTTGCAAATCAGCGCCATCTCATTGGCAAGACCAATATTTAAAATACGAAACGTATTTTCTAGAATCTTTTCCATTTCAGCTACAGCGGGACTCGAAACAGTATGAATATCGCCCTCAAGGACTTCTTCATAAAGAGCCGCCGCTACTTCCGTACAATCCGATGTAACACCGCCAACCACCTTCGGCGTATTTTTCGTATTATAATGCTGATTGCCTGGATCGACCCGTTCTGGCGAGAAGGCTAGATAAAAATCCTTGCCAGTTTTTAAGCCTGTCGCTTCCAATATGGGCTTAATAATTTCTTCGGTAGTCCCAGGATATGTCGTGCTTTCCAGCACAATCAACATACCCGAATGGAGATATTTGGCAATTTCCTGAGCCGAGTTCACCACATAAGACACGTCAGGCTGCTGGTATAAATCGAGGGGAGTCGGCACACAAATGGCCACACAGTCGATTTCCTTCAGCTTGCTGTAATCTTCCGTCGCACTCAAATGAGCCGAGCTCACAACCGCCGCCAAATCTTCTGGTACAATGTCGCCAATATAATTTTTCCCCGCATTGACCATGGCAACCTTTTCCTGCTGTATATCAAAACCAATGGTACGATAGCCTGCTTTCGCTTTTTCTACCGCCAAAGGCAGACCTACATACCCAAGACCGACTACGCCGAGCACAGCCGTCTTTTGGCGAATCTTTTCTAACAACGCCTTTTTCATGGATTCCCACTCTTTCTCTGCAGCAGTTGCTGATTTAATTTTGAAACTCGAGATTTTATTTAACGCTATATTGCAGCTACTTCCCGTAAAATTCTTTCACCTTAGCAATCACATAGTCCTGCTGTTCTACCGTCATTTCCGGAAACAGCGGCAAAGCCATCGTTTCTTGACAAAGTTTCTCGCTCACAGGCAAGTCGCCTGCAGCATAATGCAATTTATAACGCCCCATTTGATAAACTTTCTGTAAATGAAGCGGCACCGGATAATAGACGCCCGTGGCTACACCAGCTTCACCGAGAAACCGACATAAAGCTTCGCGTTCCTGACATTTTACAATATATAAATGCTTTACAGCGAAAATATGGTCCGGCGTTTGCTGCGAAATAAGGGTATCCGCCAAGCCTGCCGCTTGAAACAGTTCATCATAGCGAGAACTGAGCCGCCGCCGCGCTTCATTCCATCCAGCAAGGTGCTTAATCTTCACGGAAAGAATAGCCGCTTGCAGTGCATCTAGGCGACTATTTACACCAATGAGGAAATTATAGTATTTCGTCGGATCGTAAATCGTCGCATCAGCCGAAGCAGTCTCAGCCTCACCTAAGTCGACGGTCTCACCGTACAGCAATTCATAAGCTTCTTTACCGTTTTTCCCACTGCCATGAGCCCTAAGCGCTCGAATCACCTTCGCCAAATTCTCGTCGGTTGTCGTCATCATCCCGCCATCGCCAAAGCCGCCGAGATTTTTCGTTGGATAAAAGGAAAAAGCAGCACTGTCGCCAATGGCTCCTGCCGCCAACGTACGGCCATCAGAAAAAGTATAGGAAGAACCGATCGCCTGACAAGCATCTTCTAACACCTTGAGCTGATGTTTTTTCGCAATAGCCAGAATAGGTTCCATATCAGCAGGTTGCCCAAAAATATGAACAGGCAAAATGGCCTTGGTTTTTGCCGTAATGGCTGCTTCTATTTTTCTCGGGTCCAGATTAAAAGTAGTCTCTTCTATATCGACAAACACGGGTACCGCGCCAAGTCGAGAAATGGCTTCTGCGGTAGAAAAAAAGGAAAAAGGCGTTGTAATGACTTCATCGCCTGCGGCGACTCCCATCGCCTCTAACAAGAGAACTAGCGCATCCGTGCCACTATTACAAGCTACAGCCGTTGCACCGCCTGCCACTTGCGAAAAATCCGCTTCAAAATCAGTTACCGTTTTTCCCATAATAAAAGCCGTGCTAGCAAAAATCTTCTCGATTTCCTGCATAATTTTTGGCTGCAAAAGCTTCGTCTGCTGCTGTAAATCAACTAAAGGTATCCGCATAAAAAATCCTCCCCTATAAACATGACCAAACACAAAATCACATTACCTATTATATCGTGATTTTCCGACAAAAGATTAAGGTCAGAAACAGAAATGGGAATGACTTTTCATAATAAAAAGTCATTCCCTACTAAATCAATTTATCCTTGTAGCAGTTGCAATACTTGCTGAGGCGCTTCGAAGCTTGAGCCATCATAGCATTTGACGCCTGAGCCACAATAGAATTTTTCGTTCGCTCCATCAGTTCCGCCGCCATATCCGCATCGCGCAACCTTGATTCAGAGTCGGTCAAGTGTTCACCATAGGTTGTTACATTGCCCAAAGTAGCTTGCAACGCCTGCATAGTGGCGCCAATAAATGTCTGCGATTGACTCACTTGTTTCATCGCCTGATCTACAGCCGTAATCGCTTTGTCAGCGCTCTCACGATTAGTCAGATCAAGCTTATCAATTCCCAACGTCCGCGTAGCCATAAAAATCGGAATCCCTGAACTCATATTCATATCTTGATTGGCTCCGACGTGTAGCGTCAAGGTACTTCTATCGTCAGTAGGCCCTAAATCCCTTGTAGACTCTGCTTTCGTCGTCGGCCCAGGATAAAACAGCGTATAAGAGGCATTGCCACCCACACCATCAATCACATAAGAACCATTTGTGCCTGGCGAATAGGTTAAGCGCAACTGCTGCTTACTATTATAGCTCGCTGTAACATTGAATGATGCAAGATCATTATTTAATGTCGCTAGAAGTTTATCTGGTGTATAACCGCCCTCCGGTAAAGTGACGGAGTGATCAGTGCCATTAACGGAAAAAGAAAGAGTATCATTGACCCCATGATCAATCGTTACACCGGCAGCCAAATTCAGACGTCCCTCCACATAAGCATCGGTACTACTTGGCAAAGTATAGTAAGCGCCGCCAACATAATCATTTTTGCGAAATAATGTAGGCACCGCATTTCCTGTGAGACCACTGAAATCTTCGCCGCTGTTGTTGGCCGTCAGCCGCAAAGTCGAACCATAATAACTGGCTGTCACTGGCACACTAGCCGCTGTCAGTTGCTGATTGATCTCCGTCAGCAAACCGCTGGCAGAATAGGTATTCGCATTCAGTGTAATCGTTTTCGTCAAGGCGCCAATCTTAAAACTAAAAGTATTATTGCTGCTATTGATTGTGATTCCTGTTGAAAGATCAGCCACTCCATCAATTTCGGCCTTACTGTCATATCCTTGTACAGGAGTAGGAACAATGCTGCGCATAAAGGCATCATAGCCATTGCCAGAAAAAGAATCTAATGAGTAAGGAAACTGAGGAATGCCACCACCTTCATGAGTATTGGTAAAGTTAAGCACAGACCCATAACTGCTATAGCCAATAGAGGCCTGCACCGATAAGCCGGAAAGTTTACTATTGATTTCCGTCACAAAAGAACTAGCGCTGTATGTTCCCGCATCAAGCGTAATCGTATGAGCTGTACCATCAAGTTTAAACGAAAAGGTATCATTTTTCCCAGCACGAACAATAGCACCGTTACTTAAATCAGTCAAACCTTCAACTCGTGCAAAGCCGTTGGGAAGTGGCGCACTACTACCTTCGATGTATTGATAGCTGCCAGGATACACGCCAGGAGTTCCTTTACTGTAAAACAGATCATCTACGGCCGTACCAGAAAGACCTGTAATCGAATGATACCCTGCACTATTATAAGCAATACGGAGTTGACCTGAATTACTACTCGCCGTAAGCGAAGTTAACCCCTGCACCGCAAACTGCGCATTTAAATCGCTAGCGATATTGGTCGCTGTCAAATTCGTTCCAGGTGTTACCGTAAAGGCATAGTTCGTACCATCAACAGTAAACTTTAAAGAATCATTATCGCCTGCTGTAATGGTCACGCCGCCAGCAAGACTTTTATTGCCTGTGATGGCAGCCGTGGTATACGTAGAAGAATAAACAGACTCAGTCAATGCCGTGTAACTTTGAAATAAATCAGGATAAGCACTGCCACCCAAAGTATCCAAAGTATGACCAGCGCCGCTAATATTATGCATCAACTGTAATTGACCACCTCCTGTATAGGTCGCCGTCACAGGAATATTAGCATTGCTGAGCTGATTATTAATTTCGGTCAAAAGACCGGATGCCGTATAAGTATTACTTAATAAAGTAATACTTGTTGCCGCACCGTCCACATTCATCGTCAGCGTATTATTACTTGCCGTAATGGTAAGCCCGCTGCTTAAATTGCCATAACCAGTTGCCGCAGCTCCAGAAATAGATCCATGCTTTGCCATATCATAAAGAATTGACGTATAGGGATTATTAATTTGTATCATATCGCCGCCAAAACTGTCCATGATATGAGTCGGTGAGTTAAAAGCCAGTCCGTCTCCCTGATAAAAAGCCGTTACATCGGTTCCTGCTGCAACAAACTTCTGATTTAAATCATCTAACAGTTGTTGCGGTGTATGTGGCCCAGAATCAAGCGAAACAGAATAAGGCACACCGTCCAGCTTAAAACTCATGGTTTGATTTTGTCCTGGCGTGACATCAAGTCCATCAGGCAATAGATGCGTATCGCCTGCTAAAATACCCGGACTGGGATAGACTTTCGTTTCAGTAATCTGCTTAGGAATCTGAGTAAAAATTTTTTGCGTATTAAATTCTGCGTTAGAAAAAACATTATCGAGATGACTTTTAAGCTGTTGAATCTCTTCTTGAATTCTTTGCCGATCCGAATCTGTTAGAGAGTCGTTCGACGCCTGCACAGCAAGTTCACGCATCCGCTGTAAAGTAGGATCATTAATCGCACTTAAATGACTATCGGCTGTCTGTAGCATTGAAATGCCTGTCTGTACATTCGAAGCAGCTTGAGACAATCCACGAATTTGCGCCCGCATACTTTCACTGATGCCAAGTCCTGCATTGTCATCAGCTGCTCGATTAATCTTTAGTCCGCTCTGAAGACGACTTGCTGCTTTATTTTCGGCCTTCGCCGCTTTTTTATTCTGACCTTCCGCTCGCATCAGCGTAACGTTATGGTTGATAATCATAAACTTCTTACCCTCCATGGTATAAAAGTTTCTTAGTATAAAAGTCCCTTTTATTATACCATGGTGGGTAGTGCACTCCAATATTTTCCTGAAAATTAAATCAAATCATCTCCTGGCAACGCCGCAAGGTTCATCTATGAGCAATTGTAATATATTGGTGCATTATTCCGGTAAAACAAAAGCATTTGCCGAAAATCTCAAGCAAATCTGATCATAACCAGACTACGCCAATACTCAAGTATGCCACCTCACTGATAAGTGACCATAAAGACCAATATCCTCGGGGCATCTCCATATTAGAATTGGACTTGTGATAAAATATGTCATTGAGTACAGCGAAAATTAGTCTAATAATCTCATCATAAATCAAGCATAATTTCTTTCCAAGGAGAAAAATGTTTTTTGCTCTAAGAGGGTTATCAGATATCGATATATAAATTAAAGTGTAAAGATAGAATATAATTAAGTTCTCAAAAGTAAAAGGAAAATTCATCAAACTAGCAAAAACTGCTTAACCTATTCGAAGATAGATGGTTTTTGCGAATACTTATTGAGACTATCAAGAACTTAGGAGGAAAAATTATGATTCCCTTAATGAAACATACTTTTTTACACGAAGAGGAAACTAAACGTTCATTAGCAGATTTTATCATAGAAGCAAAATATTTAAGCATGGGCGAACAATGTAATAAATTTGAAAACGCATTTTCATCTTTTCAAAAAACTAAACATTCTATCTTATTTAACAGCGGAGGAAGTGCTAATTTAGCTCTTTTACAAGCATTAAAAAACCTTGGAAAAATACAAGCTGGAGATTCTGTTGGTTTTTCTGCATTGACTTGGTCGACAAATATAATGCCGATTATTCAAATGGGCTTAACACCTGTACCAATTGATTGTGAACCTTTAACGCTTAATGCAATGTCTTATCACTTACAGGAACGAATAAAAAAAGTTAAAATAAAAGCATTTTTTATTACAAATGCTTTAGGATTTACCGGTGATCTTGACGAAATCAAGAGAATTTGTAACGAAAATAATATTCTCCTTATTGAAGATAATTGCGAGTCCTTAGGTACAAAACTCCCCTCAGAAATGGCTGGAAATTTTGGTCTTGCTGCTACAACTTCCTTTTTTGTAGCACATCATATGTCTACAATTGAAGGTGGCATGGTCCATACCAAAGATGATGAATTAAGTGAAATGTTGAAAATTGTGAGAGCTAACGGCTGGGATCGAAATTTAAATACAGAACAACAAAAAAAGTGGCGAACACAGCACGGAATTAAAAATAACTTTGAAGCTAAATATACCTTTTATGACCTAGGCTATAACCTTCGGCCAACTGAAATAACTGGATTTTTAGGATCATCCCAATTGAAAATTCTAGAAGAAAATATTAAAATCAGGCAAAAAAACTATTTTACATTAGAAAAACATGTTCTAGAAAACCCTGATTTAATTGCTTTTAAGCACGAACACATTCAGTTATTTTCTAGTTTCGCCTTTCCCATTCTTTGTAAAACCCCAAAGCTACGAGATAAATATTTAAATAAATTTATAGCAGCCAATATAGAAATACGGCCCATGATAGCGGGAAATATTCAAAACCAGCCGTTCTACTCAAAATATGTTAATAAAAAATATAAATTACCAGGAACCGATTTTATTCATCAATGCGGTTTCTATTGTGGTAATTACCCCGAATTGACTATATCGGATCTTGAAACTATAAGTAACTGTCTCAAAAAATCAAATTAAAAAATATGCCAATATCTAAAACAAAAAAGTCCGCATAAATTGCGGACTTTTTTGTCACAGATGCTGAATAAATTCCTCATTTTTTTTATACTGCATGCCGCATTCATCGCAGGTTGCCTTATTTTCAACAAAATGCAATTTTTCGCCGCATTGGCACATCCAACCAATCTGTCGCGCCGGATTACCTGCTAAGAGCGCATAGTCAGGCACATTCTTCGTCACAACAGCGCCGGCGCCGATAAAAGCATACTTACCAATAGAGTGTCCGCAGACAATCGTTGCATTGGCGCCAACTGATGCTCCTTGACCAATCTTTGTTTCGCGGTATTCATGCTTACGACTTACATGACTGCGAGGATTCCAAACATTTGTAAAAACACAAGAAGGCCCCAAAAAAACATCATCCTCGCAAATAACTCCTGTATAGACAGATACATTATTTTGAATTTTGACATTATTACCAAGAACGACCTCTGGTGAAATTACCACGTTCTGACCGATATTGCAGTCTCTTCCGATTTTGCAGTTTGCCATAACATGAGTAAAATGCCAAATTTTCGTTCCTTTGCCAATCTGACATGGCTCATCAACATAACTTGATTCATGAACAAAATATTCTTTTGACATAACAATCCCCCCGTTCTATTACAAACAACCGTCAATAATTCGTAATAGTTCCGCCGTTTTTTCTCTCATCAGAATTCGATTATGGCGACTCTCCACATTAAGACGCAATAGCGGTTCGGTATTGGACATGCGTATATTGAAGCGCCACGTTTCATACTCAATGCTAAGTCCATCAGTACGATCAACCCTAAGCGCTGTTGGCAAGTACAGCTTTTCAATACGGCTAAGAACTGCTTTAGCATCCTCTACTTCCCGATTAATCTCTCCACTCACAGGATAGCAAGCAATCCGCTCTTGCACCAATGTCGAAAGAGGACGATTGCATAGAGATAGGCTTTCTACGATTAGCAACCAGGGAATCATCCCGCTATCGCAGTAAAAAAAGTCACGAAAATAATGATGCGCTGACATTTCGCCGCCATAAACAGCATCTTCTATCCGCATTCGTTCTTTAATAAAAGCATGTCCGGTCTTACTCTGAACAGGAATTCCGCCAGCCTGCTCGACCAGCTCAATCGTGTTCCAAGTCAACCTAGGATCATGAATAATTTTTGCTTTAGGATACCGACGAAGAAAAGCCTCGCCTAAAAAACCGACAAGGTAATAACCTTCTATAAAATTGCCGCCTTCATCAAAAAAGAAGCATCGATCAAAATCTCCATCCCAAGCAATGCCCAAATCAGCCTTGTGAGCACGAACGGCTTCTGCTGTAATACTTTGGTTCTCCCTAAGGAGCGGATTGGGAATACCATGAGGAAAAGTGCCATCAGGCTCATGATGTATTTTTACAAATTCAAAAGGCAATGCCAACGCCAGCGCATCAAGGACTGGACCGGCACAACCATTGCCACTATTGACAACAATCTTTAAAGGCCGCAACACTTTTGTATCAATATAACCAAGTAAATGAGCTACATACTCGCTCATAATGTCAGTCTGAATCACCCGCCCCTGCTGCTTAGACGGCAAAGGTCCCGGACCTTGTACAACCCTATTCTCTAATTCTCTAAGACCCGTATCGCCGCTAATCGGCCTTGAATCTTTCCGTACTAGTTTCAGCCCATTGTAACCCTTGGGGTTATGACTAGCCGTAATCATAATGCCGCCATCAAGATGTAAATGCGAAGTGGCAAAATAAATCTGCTCTGTACCACAAAGACCCACATCAACAACGTCACAACCAGCCTCGACAAGCCCTTGTATTAATGCCTTGGCCAAAGGCTCGCTGGATAGACGAACATCACGACCCACTGCTACTTTTTTAGCCCCTATAATCTCGGCAAAGACACGCCCAATGCGATAAGTCATGGCTTCATTTAATTCATCAGGCACCCGCCCCCGAATATCATAAGCCTTAAAGGCTTTACGCGAAAATTCCATCATGCCCCCCTTAGACTCGTCCATAGCTGTCTTCAAAACGAACAATATCATCTTCACCTAAATAATCGCCATTTTGAACTTCAATAATCTCTAAAGGAATCTTCCCGGGATTCTCTAATCGATGCTTCGTCGAAGATGGAATAAAAACGCTTTCATTCTTATGTACCATCTGCTCTGTTTCGCCCACAGTGACCCTGGCGGTACCGCCAATGACCACCCAATGCTCACTCCGATGATAATGCAACTGCAGACTGAGCTTCTGCCCCGGCGTCACAACAATCTTCTTCATCTTATAGCCCGGCCCTTCGCCCATAACAGTGTAACTGCCCCAAGGACGGTACATGGTTGTATGCTCCGTCGCTTCCTTGCGCTTACGTTTTTTCAGTTCAGTCACAAGATCCTTGACCTGTTGCGATTCTCCTTTGCGGGCGACTAAAATGACATCATCTGTCTCTACCACCAGCAAATCCTCAAGTCCAATTCCAGCAATCAGTCTGCTGCGAGACATAAGAAGTGAATTAGAACAATTCAGTGGTAGGCAGTCTCCTTTAATAGCATTTCCCGCTTCATCTTTGTCCATTACTTCATAGATGGCGTCCCAAGATCCAATGTCATTCCAATAAGCCTTAAAGGGAATAATGACAGCATTCTTCGACTTTTCCGCCACAGCATAGTCAATAGAGATATCAGGCATTTCACCAAAGCGCTCCTGCAATTCTACAAAGGGTAGCTGCAGCAATTCGGCAATCGGCGCAGAGTAAAGCTGAAACTCCAGCATAATAGCTTGGATCGAAAAGGCAAACATCCCGGAATTCCAGTAATAGCCGCCTGCCGCCAAGTAAGCCTCCGCGGTAGCCAAGTCAGGCTTTTCTTTAAATGACTCCACAGCAAAACCAGCAAAATCACCGCTATACGCCTTACCGGCATGAATATAACCATAGCCGGTTTCTGGCTTATCTGGAGAAATGCCGAATGTTACAATTTTCCCTAATTCTGCCGCTCCTTTTGCCTGCTCCACAGCCGCTTCAAAAGAATCCT
This sequence comes from uncultured Pelosinus sp., assembly GCA_900550105.1. Lineage (GTDB taxonomy): Bacteria > Bacillota > Negativicutes > UMGS1260 > UMGS1260 > UMGS1260. The sequence continues at coordinate 23,185 of URQW01000013.1, read as the reverse complement.
TGCCTGAACGAATCACATGATCAGACGGCGAAATAAAGATTGTCTCCGCCCCATTAGAGCCAAGGACATCAATACAATAGCGGATAGCAAAGGCAATGGCCGGTGCTGTATTTCTCCCTACAGGCTCCAGTAAAATATGTGATTCGACCGCACCGACCGATTTTAATTCAGCTTGAACATGATGAAAATAAGCCGCGCTTGTAACAATCAAGATCTCCTGCGATTCTACAAGCTTTAAAAAACGCTCAACAGTCTGCGCCAATAGTGACTTTTCACTGTCAATCTGCAAAAACTGTTTAGGATAAGAAGTCCGCGACAATGGAAAAAGCCTTGTCCCACCACCGCCTGCTAAAATTACTACCTTCATTCTAGCCTCCATTAACTTTAATTTAATTCATATTAATATTCGGAAAATATTCCGATCAATTTTCTTATATTTTAAATTCCTAAAAACCAACTCAAAACTTCAGACTAATAGACCGTTAATCTGAACATCATGCTTAATTGTAAAGACTTATATTATCCTTTAAAATATCAATCTCATTTATTTAGAATTACAGTTCGATTAAAAATCGGAATATCTACGCCCGATAAAATCTCAACATTAAATTCATTTGCATAATCAATATACTCCATACTATCTAATGATCTTGTCGGAATAAAATAGTCTACATCAACAAATAAAGCTCTCTTATCCTCCAGCAGATCGTTTACTACAACAATATCAGGAGTATCATCGCCCCCCGCTATAACTTGCGCTAATTCCTCAAGATTACTTGTATAGGCTACCCCTTTCGGCACCCATAAAATTAAAGTAACTTCATCCTCACTCGTAAAGCGCTCAGTATATTCTTTAACCACTTTTTCCCAGATAGAGTACGGTTGGTCAAAATCGGGTACGAGCAATATACTACGTTTTTTCTTATATTGCAGAATTGATTGAACCGGCTTTTTCTCTTCATAAAATTTATCAATAAAAGCATTAATATCACTTGTAAAGTAAGCATTATATTGCTCAATACGTTCTGGCGGCCAATTCCACCATTGTATAGCTAACAATTTAGTTATCTGCTCTTCGCTAAAACGGTATTTTACAATCCGCGCCGGATTTCCCAAAACAATGGCATATGGTGGAACATCTTTTCTAACAACTGCTCTAGCTCCAATTACAGATCCATTTCCAATGGTAACACCAGAAAAAATCATTGCCTGATGCCCAATCCATACATCATGGCCAATAATAATTTGACCTTTTTGTTTTGCATCCATTCTTCCATGCAATATTGCCGGAGAGGAAGTAACAGCTGAAATATCATGATTTCGATTCACTACCAATTGAATCTCATCAGCAAATGAAGAGTAATTTCCAATATGTATATTCCATACCTCATCATTATCATTGCTCTGGATATCTAGCCCATTAATATAACTTAAACTTCCTATTGTAAGAAGGGGAAATTGCTCTTTTTCTCCATTAGTAAAACTAACCTCTCTTTGCTGCTGCGCTGCTGAAATTTGAATAGAATTCATAGCCTATTATCACCTTTCCAAATCATTCGTACAGCTTCAAAAACTTCTGCATAACGTTGATTTATCTGAGCGCCTCTAACCGTTGCCAAGCTCTTCACAAATTCTGCCGTTACATAAGAGCGATGCTTTTGTGATTCGTAACAGGATAGAGCTTCTATTTTGCGATCCAATTGTTTATCACTTAGAACCTGAAAGCATGTATTCTGAAACTCTAGATGATTCCATGGCGCTTCATAGGCCAGCATATTCGTTTTCTTAAAGGCGCGAAACCCCTCCTGCGCAATGGTCAAATGATCCTGATGTGTATCGCGAATACTTGGTAAAAAGACAAGATCTGGTTGATACTCTCGATTCAGCCGTACCATCTCTTCCAAAATTTCCTGCCGCATTTCCGGAAATTTACGAACAGAAAAATGAAGAGTCAGACAATCCGCCGGCAGAATTCCTAGCTTGCTTGTCGCCTGAACCACTTCTTTTCTTAAGATATCTTTGGGGAAACCGGCAGGCACTGATTCTTCCGCTGCCGAAAAGGCTACAGAAACGGCCCGATACCCCTGATCAATTAGCTTAGTCACCGTACCGCCGCAACCTAGCTCACCATCATCAGTATGAGGTGCTAATACAAGAAGAAGTTTCTCCATTCCCTTCAAATCCTCTGCTATTTTTTAATTGATTTAGCGGGAATCCCAGCTACAATATCATTCTCTGGCACATTTTTAAGAACGACAGCGCCAAGCCCAACTACCGATTCATCTCCGATGTCAAGGCCATTCTTAATCACAGCGCTTGGGGCTATCCAAGTATTAGAGCCTAAAGTCACACTACCGCCTAGCATAGCATGGGCAATCACCATAGAATTTTTCCCGACCACTACATTATGAGCAATATGACATAGATTATCAATTTTGGCATTTTCCTGAATGAGCGTATTACCGAGAACGCCCCGATCAATTGATGTATTACTGCCAATTTCTACATCGTCTTCAATGACGACGGAACCGATATGGGGAAATTTAAAATACTGACCATCATCATCTTTTTCGTAGCCAAATCCATCAGCACCAATGACAGTACCACTATTGATCACACAACGACTACCAATTCTAATGCGATCATAAACAGCTACATGGCCATAAATTACTGTATCATCGCCAATTTCCACATCATCACCGATCACCGTATAATGTCCAATATAAACGTCTTTGCCAATCACACAATTTCTTCCAACTCGCGCAGTTGGCTCAATTCCCTTTTTATGTAACTGAGGATAAAAAGCCGCCACAACTTTAGCAAAAGTCTGCCGCGGATTTTTCACAGGAATAAAAATGATACGCTGTGCCACAGTTGTTGGAGTGACAAAGTCTACCGGCACTATAACAGCAGTAGCTTTTACAGAATTCCAATCCCAAGACGTATACTTAAACCAAGTCATAGAACCAGAGACTGTTTCTGTTAACGGTGAAAACGCAGTAATAAAAGACTCCGCTGTTATCGCCACTTCCCTTGATAACAATTCTTGATCTTGTAAAAACCGTAAAATGCCTTGTAGTGAAATTTTCATAATAATCCTTTCCTTCTGCTAGCAAATAAAAAGCAAAAAGCCTATTTTGAAAAAATGTTTCTAAAGACACTTAACACGTAATCTAGATCTTCTGTATTTAAGCCGTGATGACAACCAATATAAAATCCATTTTGGTTGATTCCCTTCGCCACAGGATAATTATCTTCCAAATTACCAAAGATATCAATATACACTGGCTGATTCAACAGCGGTAACATCGGTCTGCTCTCAATATTGTTTTCTTCCAGCATTTGTGTAATTTCATCCCGTGAATAAGGGCTATCTTTTTTTACTACTAATGGATACATCATGAAAGAATGATCAACATACTCCGGAAAAACAGGCAACTGTAAATGAGTTGTAAAAGGCTGCAATCCCTTCGTTAGATAGGCAGCATTATCCTTGCGAGCTTTCATAATATAATGGCGATTTTCGATCTGTCCTAAGCCTATAGCTCCTTCCAATTCACCAACTCGATAACTATAGCCAAGACGAACCATCATAAAACGTTTATCAATTTTTGTTTCACGTCGCAATTTACACACAGCACTAGGATTAGAAGCAATACATCGCTCACAAGTACAAGCACGCCCATGTGCAATAAGCGAGCGACTAATCTCGGCAAGTTCCGTGTCATCGGTAGTAATAACGCCGCCAATTCCTGTAGTAATGGTATGTGCCACATAAGTACTAAAGCCTGCAATCGCACTAAAGCTGCCAACAGTTTTCCCTTTATATGTTGAAAAATGCGCTTCCGCACAGTCCTCTACAATAGCAAGGTTATATTTGCGGGCTAACAGACTGATCTTATCCATTTCACACGGCTGCCCAAAAGTATGTACAGGCATAATCGCTACTGTTTTTTCCGTAACTTTCTCTTCAATTAAGTCAGGATTTAAATTATACGAAATAGGATCTACATCAACAAAAACGGGAGTAAGGCGAGCATGCAAGCAAGCATTTGATGTAGCAATAAAAGTAATAGCCGGAACAATGACTTCGCTTCCATCCTGCCATCCTCTTTGTTCTTTTAATGCCTCTAAAGCCACATGCAAAGCAGAAGTGCCACTATTACAAGCAACTCCGTACTCTTGCTGATGAAGTTTCGCAAATTGTTTTTCAAAGCGATATACAAAATCACCGGCTGATAGCCGCCCGGCATCCAATGCTTCATTCACATATTTTTTTTCTAACTCAGTGACATAGGCGTGACCTACACCGATCTTTTTCCGTTTCATGCTGTTGCGATCCTTTCCAAATAAAATTGATAGGCTTGACTAATACCGTCTTGCAAGCTGATTTTCGGCCTCCAGCCAAAAATAGTTTGATTAGAAACATCAAGAAGCTTCCGCTGCATTCCTGATGGTTTTGTTAAATCATACGTAAAGCTGCCTTTATAGCCAACTACCGCCGCAATGGTTTCATAGTATTCTTTAACTGTGTAATCATAACCTAGGCCAACATTCATTAAATATGGCAATTCTGAGAAGTTTTGCACTGCATATACTAAAAAATCTGCTAAGTCAGCTGCGCTCATAAACTCGCGTCGAGCCGTTCCATCACCCCATATAGGCACTGATATTTCTTTTGTCTGAACAGCTCGATGAAGTTTCGCAATCACAGCAGGAATCATATGTCCATGATTCTCATCATACTTGTCCCATCGACCATATAAATTGCATGGCAAAATCGTTTTATATTCATAACAAGAATTTTCCCGAACAATATATTCGCAAAGCCGCGTAGCCACAATCTTAGCTAAAGCATATCCCTCATTAGTCGGCTCTAATTCGCCCTTGAGAATCATTGATTCAGTTAACTGCTGTGAACAATTACGCGGATACATGCAAGACGATGCCAAATTCAAAAACCGTTTAATATTAGCCTCACGCGCGGCCAAAATTAAATTTCTTGCCATATCAAGATTTTTCACTAAAAAATCTACTGGCTGAGCTATATTAGCTTGAATTCCGCCTACTTTTCCGGCAGCATGGATAATGATGTCTGGTTTTTTGCTCATAAGATAAGAAAGAACCGCAGAATAATTCTCTAAATCCATTTCGCAATGAGATGGATTTAGAACTTCAAATTTTTTTATCATAGAATGTTCTAAAAAGTTCTTCCCCACCATACCGGTGGCGCCTGTTAGCAAAATACGCATGATACTGTTTTCCTTTCTTATACCATAGAAGAAGAGTAACCGTGATTCTTGCATAATAAATCTCTTTGTGCAATATCCATATCAGATTGAACCATCATCGAAACTAATTCTTTAAAACTTGTTTTTGGCTGCCAACCCAATTTTCTATGCGCCTTGCTTGCATCTCCAAGCAATAGTTCAACTTCTGTTGGCCGAAAATACCGCTCATCTACTTCTACAAGTATCTTCCCATTGGCAGCATCAATCCCTTTTTCCTCAATTCCCGTTCCAGACCACTGAATATCAATACCCACTTCTTGAAAAGCCAGTTCGACAAATTCCCTGACAGAACGTGTTTCACCCGTAGCAATAACAAAATCTTCAGGCTGATCTTGCTGCAATATCAGCCACATTGCTTCTACATAATCTTTAGCATAGCCCCAATCGCGCTTCGCATTTAAATTACCTAAATAGATTTTATCTTGCAGTCCTAGTTTAATGTGAGCAATCCCCCGAGTTATCTTACGAGTAACAAAGGTTTCACCACGCAAAGGAGACTCATGATTAAATAGAATGCCATTACTAGCAAACAACTGATACGCTTCACGATAATTGACACAAATCCAGTATCCGTATAATTTAGCTACCGCATAAGGGCTACGCGGGTAAAAAGGGGTCGTTTCTTTCTGCGGCGTCTCCTGTACCAGACCGTATAGCTCGCTTGTCGAAGCTTGATAAAACCTGGTTTTTTTCTCGAGGCCTAAAATACGAATCGCCTCTAATAACCGGAGCGTTCCTAACGCATCAGAATTTGCTGTATACTCTGGTGTCTCGAAGGAGACCTGAACATGGCTTTGCGCCGCTAAATTATAAATTTCATCTGGTTGAACTTCCTGGATAATCCGAATCAAATTTGTTGAATCTGTCATATCTCCATAATGCAAATGAAAACGAGGAGAATTTTCATGCGGATCCTGATATAGATGATCTACTCGCTGTGTATTAAATAAAGAACTGCGTCTTTTTATCCCATGCACTTCATATCCCTTGGTCAAAAGGAACTCTGATAAATATGCCCCATCTTGACCCGTTACACCTGTAATAAGTGCTCGCTTCATGTGAATTCTCCTCCCTATATAAAAAGCATTATCTATTTCAACTGAAACTTCTCACTATAAATTCGTGCCTTCAATTCTAATTTATCTAAATCGATACCCTTTTCTTTCATAACTTTTTGTATTAATGATAATGCCACATCAAACTGTTTTGCTTTTAGTGCTAATTTCACTTGCAAAATATTAGAGTGCCTTTGGGTAACCTCAGCAAGTATAGGTTTATATTTTTCCTCTAATTCATAATCATAATATCGATAAATTTCCTCTAATCCTTGCGTTGTATTGTTAGTGTGTAAAAAATATGCTACAAGATATGCTTGAATTTCTCTAAAATTATGTCGTGTTACATTATCAACATAAGCACTCTTCGGAAGTTCTGTAAGTCTATTAAACAACTTCATATATTCATTAGCATAACCAGAAGCCTGTTTCTGTTCGTCAAGAGCATAAGCAGCATGAAAAAGATAAAAGTAAACATCAAGATTATTATTTGCAGCTAATACTCGGACTTGCTCTCCAATTTCTATTACTTTTGAAAACTGATTTTTCAAAAGTAATATTAGCAACATTTCCACAAGTACAAATAAGTAGTCATAAAAATTCACATCATGTTTTTTCCCTAATTCATAAGCCTGTACAATTAAATTGTAAGCTTCGTCAAGCTGATCATTACAGCGCTTTTCACGTGCTAGATAGTAAAGATAATGTAACTCATAAATACGAGAATTTGAACAGTCTGTTTTAGAAGATTTATATATATCCTCACAAAAATGAGCTAGTATGGTTTGCGCAAAACACTCAGGTTTAAATTGCAAACATTTTTCACTATCTAAAAACTTCTTGATATTCTCTAAATATTGATTATAGGTAGTTTCATCCATACCTTTTAAGTAAACATATAGATCATCTAATGAGGCAAAATCTCGTCTATCAATATAACAGTTTTTGGGTATATATTCCTCGATATTAGGTGCTCCCCAGTAAACAGGTATACATGCCGCAACAAAGCAATCAAAAATTTTCTCGGTAATATAACCTGGTATTTTTTGCGCATTTTCATAACAAATAGCAAAACGAAACTGTTCCAAAACTTCAAACTTACTTTCTACTTTTCCTTTGTAAGATGGATATTCCTGACTACTCCATCCCATGCCAAAAAGAGAAAGATCATCAAAATGATTTGTTTCAAACCATCTAATTGCTTGTATTCGTTGAGTATAAAGTTCTAAAGGATGTCCCTTATACTTATTACCTGCAATTAAAGTACAAAATTGCTTTTTATCAACAAATTTACTTTGTGATATCGTACTAAAAGTTCCCCAGAAATTTACTTTAAAGTATTTGCTCCCATCTACATAATTATCATTCCAAGTAAACACCTTATCAAACATTTTATGTATGTTTACATCCCAGTTTTCCAAAGATACAACTTGGCACTCAAAGGGAACTACATATTTTAAAACTGAATTCGCCCATTCACCTAATATCATTTGTAGTGGAACTTTAGGAATTTCTAAAAACAAAACAATATCGGGCTTGATATTGTCCTTTTGAAAAATATCAAAAGTATGACAAACACCGCCCATCTTCTCAATTTGCATTTTTAATAATCGATAACCACTTAAACAATCATCTCTATTCATTGAACTCGTTTTGTCAAATAGTATATCATTACCATACGCTGAATCTACTACAATCGCCAGTGATTTCATGAAAGAATCGCTCCTAAAATTGCATCTAGTCGATTAGAATAAGTATGCTCATTGAGAGCTCTCTTATGACTTTTTAAAGTTATATTATGGCGCTCTGTTTCATTATCTAAAAAGTATCTAATTTGCTGAATACACTCCTCCGGTGTTGTATATACTGCAATTTCTGTTCCGATTTCCCAAAATCGTTCTAACCCAAGTACATAATTTGATAATTGGAATCCGCCTGCTAAAGGTATTTCGAAATTTCTTGCCTTTATTTGTTCCGCTTTTTTAGGGGCTTGTTTCCATTCTTCAAAAATACTATTATCGCTTAATACAAAACGAATATCATTATTAGCGCTATTAGAAATGTTAAGATTGATTTTACTTTTTCTAAAAATAAACTCCATATCTTGAAATGTTACTCTATCAGTTGTCCACCCTGCGCCAAAACATTCCACCGAAAATCCTTGCTGTTTCAGCTGAGAAATAAACCATTCACGATACGTGCTATAGCCGCCTACAAAAGATATTTCATAATCATATGTTTCATTTCGGGATAATGGTCCTACTTCAGAACCATATGTTCTTGCGGCCCATTGTGATACAATCGGTTGAATTCCGAGTTTTTCATATTTATAAACACTCCAAAGATCAGTTGTCGATACATAAGTAAAATGAGGCGCATAAAATTTCGTATATAAATCAAATCGCCACTGATCGTCGCCAAACCACGCATAAGTTTTATAGTTGGTCTTCAAATAATCTAAAGTTTCAAAAGAAAATTGGTCTTTATAAGGCACAAAAATAATTAAATCAGGTTGACATGATTTAGCATAATTACAAAGATCTATTTGGAGCTGCGAATAATTTCCTTGTAACAAATATTGATCATACCAAAAGCAGTCTACTTTTTCAGCTAAAGAACATAAAGGCTCATAAAACCATAACTTTTCTCCAGAAGAACCTCTACTTTGTTGACCATAATCCCATTGCATGCCCACAAGTAAAATACGCTTTTGCCACTTTTTTTTCAAACTCAGTACCTCTACTTTCTATCAAACGAAAATTCTAATTACATGCCTAGCATACGTCTAATATATTCTTGACTCCCCACATAATGAGAGTATTGATCATTTATCCCTATACGTTTAAATGCAATTCCTTTGCCACTTTCCGCTATAACTTCAGCAACTGCGCTTCCCAAACCACCAATAATATTATGTTCTTCCATAGTAATAATAGGACAGCCTTGATTAATCAACCGTTCTATAGCCGCATTATCGAAAGGCTTTATTGTTGGCATAGAAAGAAGAGTTACACTCTTTCCTTCTTGTTCATATAAATTAGCCAATTTCGCTCCCGCCTCGAGCATATTACTTGTCGTAACAATCGAAACATCATGTCCTCTTTTCACTTCAACGGCCTGACCAATTCGAATGTTAACGTCTTTATCGTGTATAATTGGCTCGCCATTTTTCGCTAGTCTAATATACATCGGCCCGGGGTATATCACACTTTCTTCCACAATTGCTTTTACTTCTAATGGATCTCCAGGGCAGCAAACCGTCATATTAGGTAAAGCACGCATAACTGCAATATCTTCAATCGCATGGTGAGTAGCGCCAGCCGGCCCATAAGAAAGCCCTGCTCCAACACCAACTAATCGAACATTCGTATTCATATATGCAAGATCAACTCTCACTTGCTCAAAGGCTCTCATTGTAATAAAAGGAATTATGCTGTAGACATAAACAACCATTCCCGACAAAGCAAGCCCAGCAGCAACACTAATCGCATTTTGTTCCGCAATCCCTACATTTAGAAACCGGTCTGGAAATTCCTGAGAAAACTCTTCCAAAACCGAAAATCCCAAGTCAGGCGTAAGCACAAAAAGATTCTCATGATTTCTTGCTTGAGCTATTAATGATTTTACAAAAGCTTTCCTCATAAGCTCGCTCCCAATTCAATCATAGCTTGTTTATACTCTTCATCATTTGGAGACTTATAATGCCACTCCAACTTGTCTTCCATAAAAGTAATTCCTTTTCCTTTGACAGTATGTGCAATTAATACTTTTGGCCCATTGGATTCTTTAGATAAGGCTTCTTTCAACGCTATGACATCATGTCCATCAACGTCTTGAGCGCTCCACCCAAAAGCCGTCCACCGTTCCCTGAGATTATTCTGATTTATAATATCTTCTGTCCGCCCAAATCCCTGTAGCTTATTAAAGTCAACAATAGCAGTTAAATTACTTAAATCCAATTGAGCCGCTAACATCACGGCTTCCCATACACTACCCTCATTGCATTCCCCATCGCCAAGAATCACAAACACATGGCCTGGATTCTTCATTTGCTTATTAGCAATTGCCATACCTAATCCAATAGATAGACCATGCCCTAATGATCCAGCAGATGCTTCAAGTCCAGGGACTGCCGTAAAATCGACATGGCCAGGTAATACACCTTTATCAACATAAAACCGATTGAGATAATTTTTCGGAAAAAAACCTCTTTCTGCTAAAGTAGCATAAAGAGCTGCACTTGCATGTCCTTTACTTAAAATCAATTTATCCCGAGTTTTTTGTTTGGGATCCTTAGTATCCACATTCATAAGTTCAAAATATAAAACATATAAAATTTCAACGATAGATAAACAAGATCCTACATGGGATGATTTAGAATCATGTACCATCCGAACAATGGATTGACGAATATTTTTTATTGTATCCATTTTGGCTTTATCAACACCTTAGATGAACTATTATATGACACTAAAATAAAAGCGGGTATTTTATTGATATAATCTGTCCTTGATAATTACATTTACTTTTTAAAACCTGAACTATTTCATTCTCATAGGAAGTCGCAAAAATTATAATCGCGTCTGGCGCATTATTTTCTATAGTCTCAATAGGCATAACTAAGGATCCACTACCATTTAGCCTCTTATTCCATAAAAAAGAATTATTATCATAAAGAATCGGAATATCAGCTTCAGTCAGATTTGAGTTCCCCAGCAATACAAAAGTTCGATGTGAAGCCCCATATCCATGAACAATTAGATTTTTACTTCGTAATGAGTAAACAAGTTTGGTCAATGATTCATAATAATTATTGGCGTGATTACTAAAGCGGGAAATTGCTGCTTCCAAGTCATCTGAATTGATAAAATTTTGGTGTTCACTCCCCACATTTCGCAATTTATAAAAAGCTAAAATTGAGCCACCATGTATATCAACCTCCGTAAACTCAATGACTTCAAAACCAAATTGATGCAACAAAAAATTCAAAGATTCAATTGAAAAATAATTCAAATGTTCGTGAAATAAATTAGAAAACAAAAACTCATCTAAAATTCTTTTAACATTAGGAACCTCAATAACAAGCAGACCTTGATCTGATATAATTTGCTTTACGGAAGAAATCATATCTTTTAAATTGTCAATATGCTCTAAAACATGTCTAATAATAACACAGTCAACTTTTCCAACTGGCTTTTCAGAAAGCATTTGACTGCCAAAGTACCCTTGCTGAATATCCACGCCAAGGTCGTGTGCTGCCTCACACAATTTCAAAGATGGCTCAATTCCACTGACATTATTTTCGCCTTGTTGACGCAAATAGCTTAGCAAAACCCCATTGCTTGCACCAATTTCATAGACATTTTTACGAAATACTCCCCATTTCTCCACTAAATCTAAGGAGAATTGTTCCAAATATTTCTTATAAGAGGCCGCGGAATTGCCAACAAAACTATAATCTTTATAGATATCACTAGATATAGTCTCTCGTAATTGAATCAGCCCACACGTCTTACAAAATACTACATTCATAGGGGCTTGAATGTTGACTTTGCTTTCACCATCATTATAATAAATACCGGCAACAGGGATATCAGTTTTCTGATAAAAATCTATTAGCTCAACTTCGCCACAAGAACGACAAGATTTACGCTCTTCATAATATTTCACTATAGCATCACGCCCTCTCTTTCCTTCATCCATTCTATAGTCCTTCTCAGACCTTCACTCACATCAATATTCTGCTTATCAATAAGCATCCGTACTTTCGTAATATCCGGGCAGGAAATATTCGGACTATCTTTTAAATATTCGGGCAGATTATTTTTAATAATAATCTTTATTTTCCGATTTGATTGTAGCGCTACAGCTTCTGCTAACTCTTTAATGGATACATGCTTATCATTGCCGATATTATAAACTTCGCCGTTGTTTCCTTTTGTTAATACTGCCATAATTTGAATCACGGCGTCGCTTAAATAACAAAAGCCTCTTCGCGCCAACCCATCTCCCAATATAACGATATCTTCGCCTTTTAATGTTTTAAAAATAAAATCTGCCCAAACCCGAGTATCTTGCTGCTTAAAGCCAGGACCATATACGTGAATTGGTCTGATCATTTTTACAGGGATACCATAAGAGGTTCCGTAAGTTCGGCATAAAGTTTCTGCAAAGCGCTTTGATTCAACATAACAGGATCTTATGTTTAAATGATCAGTACGCCCGCAATAATCCTCTTGAGTAGGTATATTATCTACTTCTACCTGACCATAAATTTCTCCTGAGCTAATATACAAAAAGCTTTTCAAGTTCGAACTCTCTTTAAGCTGTTCCAAAAAAGTTTGTGTAGCATTTACATTTACTTGAATCGTTTGTATTGGATATTGTAAGTATACTTGAGGAATAGCATTTGATGCTCCATGAATTACAAAGTCAAATTTATCTATTTGATCAATGCGAAACGGTAAAGATAAATCTAATGATAAAAAAGTAACACAGGATTTATTCATAAACTGCCCCATAGTATATTGGGCGGAATTTATATTTCCTCTATGAACAACTGTAAAATGCATAGAACTATCAAGTCTGGATTCATTCAAATAGATTAAAAAAGATAACAGGTAAGAACCAATCATGCCTGTAGCACCTGTTAACAGCCAGTTCGTATTTCTAAAAGATTCTACATCATCAATATAGTAAAGTATGCTATCAAAATCATTCTCTAATATCTTCATATTTTCTACCTTTCAACAAAAGACCTAACAATATTCAACATTTCGTCAATCATATCATCAGTAATACCAGGGTATACCCCTAGCCAAAAAGAATCATGTAAAATTTTATCTGTATTTTCTAACTGACCACAAACTCTGTATGCTGATTTCACTTGACTATCTTCAGTAAAGCATGGATGCTTTATAAGATTACCGGAAAAGAGCATCCGCGTTTGAACTCCATTTTGCTCTAGAAAATTCACAATATCACTACGAACAAACGGCGCTTCTTTTTTGACTGTAATTAGAAAACCAAACCAACTTGGCTTTGAATTACTTACGGGCTCCGGTAATATGAAGTATTTTTGAAACTTCTGAAACCCCTCATATAGCTTACGCCAATTTTCTTGACGTCTTGCAATAAATTCAGGCAATTTCTTTAGCTGGGCACAGCCAATAGCTGCTTGCAAATCAGTTACTTTTAAATTATATCCTAAGTGCGAGTAAACATATTTATGATCATACCCTAAAGGCAGTTCACCAAACTGCTGCATAAAACGTTGATTACATGTATCATCGTGTCCTGATGCACACCAACAATCTCGTCCCCAGTCACGAAGTGAATCGATAATTCGCTTTAATTGAACATCATTGGTATAAACTGCGCCGCCTTCACCCATCGTCATATGATGCGGCGGATAAAAACTAGACGTACCTATGTGACCAATAGTTCCAGTATATTTCCAATTTCCATCAATAAAATACATTGACCCTAAGGCATCACAGTTATCTTCTATCAGCCACAAATTGTATTTATCACAAAATGATTTTACTGCTAATAAATCAAAGGGGTTGCCCAATGTATGGGCTATCATTACAGCTTTTGTCTTTTCCGATAAAGCCGCCTCTAGTTTTGTGATATCAATATTATATTGCGGCACTGTAACATCAACAAAAACAGGAATAGCCCCATATTGTATAATAGGGGCCACCGTCGTAGGAAATCCAGCGGCAACAGTAATGATCTCATCACCTTTTTTTACCCGCCTATCTTTCAACTTATGTGAGGTAAGGGCCATAAAAGCAAGCAAATTAGCCGAGGATCCTGAATTTGTTAAAGAACAATATTTCACTTTGAGAAAAGCGGCAAACTCTCTCTCAAATTTTTCAGAATATTTTCCTGTAGTAAGCCAAAAGTCTAAAGAAGCATCAATAAGATTAATAATTTCTGTTTCATCAAAAACTCTTCCACCATAAGAAATTCGATCACCATGAGAAAATGACTCTTTCTTACCATGCATCTCGTGATAGTGCGCAGTAACAGCTTGAAAAATTTTTTCTCTAAGCTCTTTTTCTTTACAACTCATGTTATCCCTCATTTAGCTGCATATATTTCTGAATTTGCCCCTGGCATATTAATCTCATATCAAATCCATTTTGATATGCTTTTATCCATTCAATTGTCTCTTCTAGCGCAGTTGTTAAATTCCAACGTGGCTGCCATTTTAGCATTGTTCTTGCTTTTGAGCAATCAAGTCTCAAATAGTTTGCTTCATGCGGATGCTCTCCCTGATCAACTTCATAAATTCCATTTGCACCCCATAAACGGCACAAAATTTTTACAATCGCCTCAACAGGTAGTGAATCATCTTCGCCAGGTCCAAAATTCCACCCTGTAGCAAAAGAATCTCCTTCCTCAAAAAGCTTTTCTGCCAATAATAGATAGCCGCTCAACGGCTCAAGCACATGCTGCCACGGTCTTACGGCATGAGGGCTACGAATACGAATGGGTTTATTCATTAACAAAGATTGTAAACAATCTGGAATTAATCGGTCTGCAGCCCAATCGCCGCCACCAATGACATTTCCAGCTCGCGCTGATGCAACAGCAACTTGATTCTGTCCAGGTATGGCGGAAGAAAAAAAAGAATTCCGATAAGAATCTGTAATAAGCTCAGAACAAGCCTTACTATTTGAATAGGGGTCATGTCCGCCCATAGGCTCATTTTCGCGATATCCCCACAACCACTCGTTGTTTTTATAACACTTATCTGTTGTTACATTTACCACTGCGCGCACCGTGTTGCAGGCACGAACGGCTTCTAGTAGATAAATTGTTCCCATGATATTGATTTCATAAGTTTCTACAGGATTTTTATAGGAATCACGAACAAGCGGTTGTGCTGCTAAATGAATTACGATATCCGGCTTAGCCTCCAACAGAGACTTCTCAAGAAACCGTTTATCACGTACATCACCAACAATATGTTTCACTAATTCCTCAACATGAGCTAATTCAAATAAATTAGGATTTGTCGGTGGCTTCAAAGCATAGCCAGTAATTTGAGCCCCCAAAGTAGAAAGCCATAAAGCTAGCCAGGATCCTTTAAACCCCGTATGTCCAGTCAAAAAAACTTTTTTGTCTTTCCAAAACTCCTGATTCATCATCGGCTCCCACCTATTTCCAAACTTTCCAAACAGCTTGATCTGCTTGCCAGAGACTTTCCAAGTATTCCTTATCTCGCAAGGTGTCCATTGGCTGCCAAAAACCTTTATGACAATACGCCGCAAGTTGATTGCTTTTTGCCAAAGTTTCTAATGGCTCTCTCTCAAAAATAGTTTGATCATCCTTAATATAATTAAATACTTCCGGCTGCAAAACAAAAAAGCCACCGTTAATCCAGCCGCCATCCCCCTCAGGTTTTTCCTGAAAGCCAACGACCATCTTGTTATCAGAAATATCTAAGGCGCCAAAACGGCCTAATGGTTGCACTGAGGTAACAGTAGCTAAACGTCCCTGACTTTTATGAAAGGAAACGAGTTCTTCGATATTCACATTACTGACTCCATCACCATAAGTCAGCATAAAGGGCTCATTTCCTATATATTCTTGTATACGCTTTACCCTGCCACCAGTCAAAGTATTCAGCCCTGTATCAACCAAAGTGACTTTCCAAGGTTCCGCATGGTGTTTATGAATTAAAGGCTTATCTGTTGAGCGAAAATCAAAAGTCACATCTGCTTCATGCAAGAAGTAATGAGCAAAATATTCTTTAATGCAATATCCTTTATAACCAAGACAAATAACAAAATCATTAAAGCCATAGTATGAATAGCTTTTCATAATATGCCATAAGATTGGTCGGCCGCCAATTTCTACCATTGGTTTTGGTTTTAAATGAGACTCTTCACTGATTCTTGTACCAAATCCGCCTGCAAGAATGACAACTTTCATCTTTTCATCCCCCAAATATTTCTACTACAATACTAAAAAATTGTAAAATACAAGCTTTACAATTATATAAATTTCTTTTGTTGCCACTCAGTAATCAGATTGTCGTATTGCTCTTTTAATTTTAGGATTTCCGACTGATACTCAGTCCCTCTTTTTAGTGCTGAATTTATATATTTCATTCCTTGTTTGATAAACATAAAGCAGTATTTACAAAGTTGTTCTTGTGTTACATTGACCTTTAAATAATAAGGTGTTCCCAAACCATTAAAATATTTATTTACTTGTTCAAAATAGAAAAGAGCAATACCAAAATCCTTATACTGAGATCGATTAGGAATGGCCCCCCAAGAAATTTCTGGGAAGTAAATTTCTTCAGAATACCACTCAATAATACGTTCATATATATATATCGATGCCTTAATCCGCTTCTCTAAATTATGAGACTCATTAGTTGAGTGAATTCGATAGTTAATCACAGGTTTATCAATTAAGCCATATTTCCATCCAAAACGAATTAAATAAACTTGTGTTAACGTATCCGATGAAAAATCCTGAAAATCATTTTCCGGCATATACCATTCTAAATTATTTTCTATTAAAAAAGACTTTCTCTGCATCCCAAACATTGGGATTACGCCAGATCCTGTTTTAAAAACATGTTCAATAACGGCTTCTGGAGATTTAACCTCATAATTCCATTCAGATGTTTTATTACTATTTTCATCAATAATATTGAAATCACTATATACATAATCCATTTCCGGATGCTCATTCAAGTACTCTACAAATCTTTCTATTGCATCCTGTTCAAGACAATCATCATAGCAAAGCCATTGATAATATTCACCATGACCCAAAAGCTGAATTTCTTTAATTCCCTGAACAGGGCCGCCTGAATTCACTTTGTGAAATATTCCTTTTACATTTTTATATTTTCTTTCATACTTTCGTATAATTCCCTGTGATCCATCAGTAGAGCAGTTATCAATTACGAGCACTTCAATATTTGGATAAGTTTGTCTTAAAACTGAATCCAAACATTGTTTTAAGTATTTTTTCCCATTGTATACAGTAATACCAATTGTAACTAATGGCTTTTTATTATTTATTTTTCTTTTTATTGAAGTACAAGTCCCTACAGCTGCTTGAATCTGTTGATTCAGTTGTAAGGAGTTATAATTTTCAGCAATAAAGTTTCTGTATGAAGAACTAATATAGTCAGTCTTCGTCATTCGTTGCAATTCATCTAAAGTATTCCACACGTCTTCATGACGATAAATTCCCCGAGCCCCTACAAAATTATGAATTAAAGGTTTTATACCTTTGGCCATTGCCTGCATAACACTCATATTCTGAGATTCAAGAATACTTGTACATAAAATATAGTTTTTATCTTCTAGCCATGAATCAAGATCATCTTGCCATCCGGTAAAAATCACACTCTTCTCCAGAGATAACTCTTTAACCATTTGTTCAAAATATAAAACATCTCTATGGTCTTGAAATTGTCCTGCAATATACAACTTATAGCGATGATCCAGCTGATAAAGCGAATAAAAAGCATGCAATAAGAGCATCGGACCTTTCTTATAATTGATATATCCAACATAAGCAATATTAAAACCAGGACCCCTTTGCCTAAAAGACCATTTTTCTAAATTAATAGCATTGGGAATAATTGTTGTTTGTTCCAATTTTACCGAAAAATTCGCAACAACAAAATCCCGAATATGCTTAGCAACGCAAATAAGATAATCTACATTTTCCCACTTTACTTGGGCCGGATAGTCCGTAAAAGCCTCATAGCTATGTAACCGACAAATTACCTTTCGCTGTGAAGCGATTGGTAATTTTGATGCTTCTATCAACAACTCGTCACACCATTCAAACCAACATGTATCCGCCCATTTCATAGCCGCTTCAATTTCTTGTAAATTTTTCGGTTGAACCTTACGAATTTCATAAAATTGTTTCAAAGATTCTTCTACAGGCCCTAGAAAGCTATCCATTTCAGGCTTAACAAACAAAGCCAACTTTCCATGAAAACAATTTTCTTCTAAAATGTTTTCCAGCCGTTCTTTTGCAATATAAATTTCTCGCCGAAAATCCTCATTTTCACATTCAATTTGTTCAAGTGTTGTATATAAAGAAAAAGCTGAAGCCAAGTCTCCTTTTTGTTCTAACAAATAAGCTTTATTAAATAACAAATCTGGATTTTCTGGATTAATAGCTAGCCCTTTTTCTAAAAAATTCTCAGCCGCTTTTAAATCAGACTGCAAAAAAGCTAATACAACTTGAGTCGAAAGCAAGTCTAAGTTTTCTGGTACGATTAAAAGATATTCATCCGCCAATTCCTTTGCCTCTATCAAATGTCCGGCATGAATCAGTTTTTGAATAGTATCTAAAATGTTATCTTCTTGCAACATCTCTTCCTCCTCAAAAATCACCTATTGCAGAAAAGAACCTGGCTGTGTTTTCAAAAACAGCTGCGCTTTTAATGTAAGAAGGCGTGAATTCTTACCAACTATTGCTTCACTTTCTGTAATGACTCGCTCAGCTTCAGAATATTGCCCCTGTTGAATCATATCTTGTAATTGAACCATCAATTCATCGAGAAGCTCTTCCATTGGATTTATATCAGCCTTTATAACATCATTTAACAACATTTCAATGCCACGTTTCATTTGAGGCATTGCCTGAAGCGCTAACCGTAAATATCGCACATACTCAGACTGTACTTCTTTATATTTTAAGGCCTGCGTCATATACAGCAAAAAGGTTTCCTCATCATTTTTCAGTTCGTAAGTCAATTCATTGTCAATAACCAAAGAATTATAAATCGTCTGCAAACAAAAAGTTCCTGCTTGTATATATTTATTAAATAATTCTTGATAAGATGTTTCCGGCAAATGATCTAAAAGTAAAGCAAAGCGACAAAACATTTTCGTAAGTTTAGATTTTTCAAAATTATTTTCAAAATCATACGCAGCAAAATACTCAAAAATCACTTGACCTAAATGTGCATGTCGCCCTGAAACATATTTAAAGACAGGTACAAACCAAGTTTCTTTGAAATTTTCAAAACATTTTTCCAAAGGATACTTAACTTCGAGCAAATAATAAAAAATTTCACTACAAAAAACAGGCATTTCAGCAAGTTTCATGGCATCAATTTGGTTTACTAAATCAACTGAAAATCTTCCAGTCTCTTTTTGAACAATAATTTTACAAAGTAAACCATAGAAATGCTTTATATCACAAAACTGGTGAGCTATATCAGCTTTCTCAGATTGAAAAAATTCATAAGTCATTTTCTCCAATGTTTCAAAGAAAAAATCTTCTTCATCTTGCCATTCTTCATCATAATAAGCTCGCAGCTCTTTAAATTTCTGCAATTTACCATAAGCAAAAATAATGGACTGTAAAATTTCTCTAACTAATTTACGATCTGTAATTCTTCTTGCTATCATTAGAGAATCTGCATATCTTTGTTCAGTTCGATACAGCTGAACCATATTATATGCGGCCATATTTTGATGGGCCATAGCATATTCTGGAACCGCGAGATCATGTTCTCGCGGTTCCAGCTCGTCAACCATACGAAAATACTTCTCGTAATATTTTATGCCCTCTGCTTTTTTCCCTAGCGCGGTCTTAGCTTCGGCTAAGAAGTAACAAATATCAATATAACCCTCTTTCACCTGCAATGATTCTTCGCAAATTGCTTCTACTTTATCAAATTCTCTTGCCATTTGATACATCATCGCCATATGAGTATAAATATACATAGACAATTCCGTCTTTTGCTTTTTGTACAGCCTATAGGCTTTTTCAATTGCATCAACAGCCAATGCGATATCATTATGCATACCATAAGAAACAGAAAGTTGATACCAGTAATACATATTTTCCGGATCTTTTTCAAGTTCACTTTTTAAAATTCCGCTCGTCCGTTGAAATTTACGTTCCATTAATACTGGATCATCTGCTAAGTAACCATAGTGATGTAACGTAACTGGCAGATAATATGCTTCCCCTTTAAAAACTGGCTGATTATGTACTGCACCTTCATAATGAAAATAGCCATCATTTTTAAACAAATGCAAAGTCATCATCATAGAAAAAGAATTCTGATCATTACTGTCAGTAAAATTTTTACCATCAATCGCCACCGCTCCAAAGCGTTTTCGATCTGGCGAATTCAAAAAATTAACGATCGGCTGTACCTCTGTCAATTCTTCATCGGCGTCCATAATCAAAATCCATTCGCCCTTAGCATAACCGATCGTAGTATTACGCATAGCGGAGAAATCATTTTCCCAAGGATGAAAATAAACTTGATCTGTATACTTTTTTGCAATATCTACCGTATTATCAGTCGATCCTGTATCGACAATAATTAATTCAGAAGGAACTAGGCGACGTAATTCCTGCAAGCTATTTAAACAACGTTCTAAGTTACGCTCCTCATTTTTTACCATCATATTAATACTCAATTTCAGTTTCATAAAAAACCTCCCAGGTTTTCATAATGTTTCACAAACAGATTCTATACAAGATTTTTAGTGAAATATTCTATACAGTCTGTTTTATGGAAAAGAGACTCTGGACTGTGCCAGAGTCTCTTTGGACTTGTTTATTAGCCTTGGAGTAATTGAAGTACCGACTGTGGCTGTTGGTTAGCTTTCGCCAACATTGCATTAGCAGCCTGTTGAAGAATATTATTCTTCTGGTAATTCATCATTTCCGACGACATATCTACGTCACGAATACGGGATTCGGCACTAGTGATATTTTCGTTGGAAGTGTTAAGGTTATCGATCGTATTAGTCAAACGATTTTGATAAGCACCAAGCTGTGAACGCTGTTTCGATACAGCATTGATTGCTTTATCAATAGCCGTAATTGCGCTGTTCGCATCTTTTTGCGTTGCAACACTAATACCAGCTTCAACTGTTGCATTAGTTGCGACAACACCACCATTCAAAACAGCCGACTTGGAATCAGTTACAACTGTTTTAAACGTAATTGAACCAGCAGTCAATTTACTGTAATCAAAGCTTAAACCAACGGTCTGGTTATTAGCAGCATCACCGACACTAGCTGACGTATCACCAACATGTACCGTTACAGAAGCACCAAGGTTAGTGTTACCAGTACCAGTAACAGCTGCATTTTTATTCGAGAACTGTAAAGTCTTCGCGGAAGCTCTTACTGAGAAGGTATAAGTATCACCAGCAGTAAAGCCAGTACCTGCAGCTACAGTGCCGCCACCGAATTTAAAGGTCATACCGTCAATCTGTACACCAGTTTTAAAGTTATTAGAAGTTACCGTTTTCCAGCTTGTGCCGCCATCAGTAGAATAAGAAATGGATTTAACCAAGCTGCTCGCACCAGTCGTATTGCTGACGGAAGCAACTTTAACAGTATAGTTCAGATCAGCAGTTCCTGTATAGGTAGAAGCACTAGAAACCGAGAAAGAACCACCAATTTTTTGTGCTACAGTCGTATTAACAGATTGTGTCAATTTTGCTGTAACCGTCGTTACTTTAACTTTATAACCAGTACCTGCAGCCAAACCACGAGAAGCAGAGCTAATATTCAGCTTCGCATTATCAGCTACGGAAGAAGCTGCTACATTGGAGCCAGCTACACCAAGTGACTGTGCATCCATAGCACTTACGGAAACACTCAAGTTCTGACCAGCATTAGCGCCGATATGGAACGTGTCACTCAGGCCACCTGCTAAGAGGTTTTGCGTATTGAATTCAGTCGTATTGGAAATACGGCTGATTTCTTTGGCCAATTGGTCAACTTCGCCTTGGATTTTCTGACGGTCATCGGAAGTGTTCGTATCATTCGCGGATTGAACAGACAATTCGCGCATTCTTTGGAGAATGCTATGAGTCTGATCCAGACCGCCTTCAGCTGTCTGCAACATGGAAATACCATCTTGAGCATTCGCAGCCGACTGTTTCAAGCCGCTGATCTGACCGCGCATCTTTTCAGAGATAGCAAGACCGGCAGCATCGTCAGAAGCACCGTTAATACGGTAGCCAGTGGACAGTTTCTGTAAGGATTTGCTTGTTGCTGCATTGTTTTTACCCAATGCATTCAGCGTATTCATTGCTGAAATATTGTGATTGATAATCATGTGGAATTCCTCCCTGATATTTTAATTTTAGGCTTCCATGCCCAAAGCTTTTAACTTGATTAAAGTGTTTTAGCCACCCCGGCCGGCAGTGAAAAAAACACATTTAAACGTTCAATTATATTATCGTAGCTTTTTTCGATATCTTAAGCCTTTTATCACACTTTTTTTTATTTTTTCTCTAATAAACGCTATAAAATTAAGTATTACGATTTAAATATTGTCCTGCTGTATTACTGCCGCCTTCATAAGCATTACTAACTGTTTCGCGACGACGCATGGCATGAAAGACGAGCAGAAAAACCTGCATCATAGCTTGATTCGCTTGTTCAATTTGCCGAAGCAATGTTCTTGACTCTTCTAATTGATAATAAGGATGGCCTTGCTTTGCTTCCTGCAAAATGAGTTCTTGCAGCATACCGCGTTGATTCATCAAAGAAAAAAACATATCAAAATCTTGACTTTGAATAAACTTTTTCATTTCTTGTGTTAAAAACAAATAATCTTGCCACTTATGTTGTAAAGCTTGTTCGATAGCATTCATCATTCACCGCCAGCCGCCTTTTGCTGCCGGACAATTTTTATCGCCTGCACCCAAGTATCGCGAAACTCCGTCAACATTTTTTTTGCTTGTTGCAGCATTTCTACATCTTTTTTGATATTTCCTTGAATTAGGCAGTGCATAATATACTCTTCTAAGACAAGCCAATTTTTCGAAATTTCATAGCTCATATCTGTTG
>URQW01000012.1 GCA_900550105.1 uncultured Pelosinus sp. | reverse complement strand
ACTAAGGAAAAACCTAACGAAAGTTTCTTTTTTATGGTCATGGGGATCGCCTCCTCAATCGTTTTTTTATTATTTTTTATTCTTATTTTGATAACCTAGAGATTAATTATATGTTCTTGTTTTCTTGTTCCTCTTGAGTATAGTGTAATAGAACTAAAGTAAAGTTACTTCTGTCAAAAGATATATTTTTCTAATAATTATTATTTGATAAAAGTATAGGTTTAATAAGGCTTTGACATGATTTCTAGAACAATAAAGAACTATACCTAAAGTTATAAAAAACAATAAAAAAACGCTCTATTCAGCTGCAAAAGCCAAATAAAGCGTATCTTACGTCAAAATCGTTTCTCCATATCTATTTAATTTTTTAAAATTATTCCTTACCATAATGGGATAATAATTTGCATAGCAATATAAACATAAATGCATACACGTGTTATATTGTCCTATATCCTTACTTACGATACATTCACAGGCGGCTCTTTGCCCTATATCTTTTAGATTAACAACTCGTTTTGCACGAGGGGGCGCTGAAAATAAATCCATTTGAACTCTTTCATACCCTAAAAATTCCATAAGCCTTTTATCATGAGAAAAACACTTTAGCATTAATTCATCATCTATGCATTTATTGGCCATAATCCCATACTTTTGTAAGCTAATCGCTTCGCCACAAGTTGCGATAGATAAATTCCACTTTTTATTGATAGCTTGAATTCCCTTCGCCATTTCTAAAATAGCTTCGTTCGTAAATACTTTATATTCTATACCCGCTCTTTTTAAATTTTTTTGCACCTTGGGATACCCCTGGATGTCGGCAAAGCTAATCACAAGTTTATCTGTATATTGATATAATGAGTCACCTACTTTTTCAACTCTTGCTAACAGTGTGCTTATATCCAAGCTATCTGTTAAAATTAAAGGATCAAATCGCCATATGACTCGCTCTTTGCCTATCTTATTAGATAATTCAATAAATGTATTAATTCTTTCATGTAAAGGCGGTACATTGGGTTCCAAGCCTTCCGCCTCATAATCATTGACAGTGAAAGTAAAGTAGAATTTTAATCCTTTATTACTTATATCATCTAAATATGTAATGATTGGCCTAGGATTTTTTGTCCAAAACACGATAACTCTTGTCTTTTCAAAAGAAACATATTGTGAATGACTTGCATGAAAGGGATTCATCCATTTTACATATCCTGCATTGAGTCGATTCATAAACCATTCGGAATGAAACGCAGGAATATCAGTTGCACGACTTGCCGAAATAATGATTGGCGCAATCGCTTCAACTTTTTCTCCATCATCCGTAGTGATTGTTAGCTTATCCCAGCCTTTAACAGCCACAATAATTATCTCCTTTACGCTCGCTTTTCTAAATAGAAGGACCAAATTAGCAATGAGAAGTAAAAAGAGAAACGCCAGATAGCATTTCTCTCCATAATACTTCATACAATCAATCACAATTTATTTTATATTTTTTTATTTTCTCGGTAAGCAATTATATCGGCCACGGTAACGACTACCATATTATTCGCTTCAGCAAACTCTATAATTTCCGGCAACCGCGCCATTGTGCCATTCGGATTGGTCAGTTCACATAAAACTCCATAAGGTTTCAAGCCTGCGAGCCGCATTAAATCAACATTCGCTTCTGTATGGCCTGGTCTTTCTAATACTCCGCCTGGCTTAGCTCTTAATGGGAAAATATGTCCTGGCCGCCGAAGCTTATCAGGATTTACAGGATCAGAAATTGCCGCTTTCACTGTCATTACACGATCAGCTGCTGAAACACCTGTCGTAACACCCTCTGCTGCTTCAATGGAAACTGTAAAAGGAGTTTGAAAGCTACTTGTATTAACCTCTACCATCATTGGTAACTCCAATGCCCGAACTCTTTCTTCAGGCAAACACAAGCAGACAATTCCACTGCCTTCACGAATTAACATTGCCATTTGCTCATTTGTCAAAGACTCTGCAGCAAAGAAGATATCGCCTTCGTTTTCCCTACCCGCATCATCAGTAACTAAAATTCCTTGGCCGCAGCGCAGTGCATTAAGAGCTGCTTCCACTCGCATGGTGGCACTTTCATATTCAGTAAGAAAAATTTGATTCATAGTATACTTCCTCCTAATAGTTTAGTAGGACTTACTAGAATCAGGGCACAGATACAGACAGCTTATTCATTACAAAAATAATAAACCTATAGTGCATCAGTTTTCTGTCTATTGAAAATAAAATTAGCTGACTGCTTTATCCTCTTTCATCCGGACTGTACCGTCGGCACTGGTTTTTCACCAGTTCTGCTGTCCTCTTAATATCAAGAGCGCTCGCGGGCTCCTCAGTAGTAACTGAGATACCGCCGGTGGGGAATTTCACCCCGCCCTGAGAATAAGTCACTAAGTATATGATATTCCTGAAAGTTTATATTTGTCAATTTTTATATCAATTTTTTTTATCTCAGTATTTCTGTTTTAAGTAGCCTTCTCACATTTTTCTAACTATCTTTTTGTCCAGTTTGCTTTCGTACCTTTTTGAATTAGGTATATTTTTATTTTTTGAGCATAAAAAATATAAGGAATAGTTGTGACCTATTCCTTAATAAACTTGGAGGTGGTCTTATGAAAATTTCTATCGACTTAACCATCCAAGACTTCGTAATTCTCCTCTTCCTAATTATCGACTTCATTTTAATGCTCTGATTTGAATTAGCCTCAGCCTCTGGTTGAGGCCTCTCTTTTGCCATTATATACGTATCGTGAAAGATTTATTACTGACTTGCTTAAGAAAAACCATGGCCAAACCTCAAAAAATTATACAATTTGAATGGATCACTGCCTAATAACATCCTATTCATCCCCAAGCAAATATCATCACTAAGATTTATAACAAAAAAATACCGCCATTACGGCGGAAAATGAGGGAATAACTGTGTACAAGGGAACTTATTTGAAACGTATCTGCCCATTGGGTCAAATCGTTTATTTAACTTGGTTTCATTATAGCAAAAATTTCCTTATGTATTGTTATGGCTAGGTTAAGTTACGGTTAAGCTACAAGGTTTCTTATAAAAACCCCACTGATTCACCACTGAATTCTCTTATACTTTAAAAAAGCTTACTACCGACCGTAACTCTTCTGAAAGTTTGGCCAAGGTCTGCGTAGATGACGCAATGGTTTGCATCGACGCAGATTGTTCTTCACTAGCTGCTAAAACATTTTGAGTCTGACTAACAGCATCTTCACTTGTAGTAGCTATTTCGTTAGTAGTAGACATAATCGCTTGATTGTCACTAACTATATTTTGAATCGCCTCAGAAATCTCATGAATCTGACCAGACACTTGATAAATAAGCCCCACAATTTCATTAAAGGCTTTGCCAGCATTGTTGACTACTTCGGTGCCTGTGGTAACTACAGTAGTGCCTGCCTTCATTGATTCGACAGCGCTGCTTGTCCCACTCTGAATTTGTGCGATAAGCTGGGCAATCTGCTTTGTCGCTTCTTGCGATTGCTCTGCTAATTTTCGAACTTCATCTGCAACAACAGCAAATCCTCGTCCTTGTTCACCAGCCCTTGCAGCTTCGATGGCAGCGTTAAGGGCTAATAAATTAGTTTGTCCAGCGATGCCTGAAATGGTATCCACGATTTGACCAATCTCTTGAGAATGTTCCCCCAAATTTCTAATAACATTCGCCGAATCCATCACGGCAATTTCTATATTTCGCATCTGTTCCATTGCTATAGTTATTGTCTGACTACCAGTTCGGGCCTCATCTGCTGTTTTCTGTGATGAATGAGTAGCTAAACTGGTATTAGCAGCAACTTGTTGAATATTCTCGGACATTTTCTCAATTGCTTTGATACTTTGATTCACTGCCTGTAATTGACGCCCCGCTCCATTAGCTACTCGCGAAACCGATAAAGACATCTGATTTGCAAATTGGGCCAATTTTTCAGAACTAGCTGTAATTTCTTGCGAGGCATCTGCCACATGATGGGATGAATGTAAAAGCTCACCAATCAATGGTCGTATTTCTTCTCGCACCGTATTAAGCGAATTGGCAATGTCAGCGAATTCATCGGCAGACGAAATGCTGATCGTATCGCGCCAATCACCGCCAGCTAGCTTTTGAGTCCCAACAAAGATCTCCCTAATCGCTTTTTCCATAGAAAGATATAAGGCGACTAATAGATAGACCGCAACAAGCAACGTAAAAAACATTACAATAAAAATATTTCGTTCGTGACTTTTCACCCCGTCTATACGGTTCACGATCAATTCATCCAACTGTTGCAAAAACGATCTATAGGCTATTGCATTTTTACCGCTAGCTAGCTTTAATTGCTTTGAAATTTCCTGACTGTTTCCCGTCCGTTCTGCTATGCTACTTGTTTTAATTAAAGTATTATCAATTTGTTTTAGTAGATTTATCGTGGCAGCTTCTGATTCATTGAAAACCGTTATGCCATCTTTAAGCTTGTCATTAGCCTTTACCGCAGTCTGTACTCCTATTTTTGCGCCATCGAGAGTTGAATGAATAGCCCCTACCACCATAGCCATTTCTAGCTGGTCGTTCATCGTTCTCGAAGTTTTCCCTAAATCAGCTATCGCTAAAGAAACGATCTGGTTTGTTTTTTTCAATATGTCTGGATATTTTACAATGGCAACATCCATTACATAATAACTATCGATATCCGGATCAAGTACCAAGCCAGAATTATCCCCCACTTTAGCAATGATTTCTAATGTTTTATCAATGGCCGTCTGTCGCGTACCTGGTGTATGTTGTTTAAGTAGGCCTTTCAGTTCACTCCATGAATCAGTCACCTTGAATTCTGAGCCTAACATTGCATTATTTTCGTCAATAATCTTTATTTGCTCATCTATTTTCTGTGAATTGAAATCTGGAGATACCCCCTCGGTAAGCTCTATTAAAACCTCCGATAACGGCAAAATATATTTGATGCCGTTTCGCTCTGCAGTGGCAAAATCAGTAACTTTTTTAATTTCTACATGAAAAAAATAAGATAGCATTATAATAGGAATAAGTATAATTGAGATCAATATTAATATCTTATGGAGAAATTTAAATTTTTGCATCACTTTTATTCCTGGAGCCCATAGTAATGAATTGCTTCTATTACCCATTCTTTTGACCTCCAATAGTATAATTTTTATACTATTAAATTTGTCTCTATATTCACCATTGCTAAATTTCTACAAAAAATTCTAAAAACCTCCATTTCATTTTAATAAATAATAAGATTGAATAAAAAAATTTATACCACTTTATGCATAGAAAAACAGCGTAAGGCCTCAAAGCCTTACGCTGTCTATGTTTGTTTGGTGGAGATAAGCGGGATCGAACCGCTGACCTCTTGAATGCCATTTAGGAAATAGATATCTAGCTAGGATAATCAAAAACGAAACTTCCCGATTTTCCTAGCTTTTTATCTATCTGTAACGATCATTTATTAATTACATTCCATTAAACGATTAGAAAACGGATTAGAAAAGGATTAGAAATACACATATCAACACGCATGATTTGACAACCACTCTAAAACAGTTTTACGGTAGAATCTTATATGTCTGCCAACACACTTGTATTCGATTTCACCTTGCAAAACCATCTCATAAACATCATCATCGGTTACTTGTAAAATATCGGCAAGTTCATGAGTAGTTAAAACTTCATGGGTAGTTAATTTTTTCCGGTAAGCGTCAAGACTAATTGCAGGATTGTTTTCCATCAATATCATCCTTCCATCCTCCATATGGTAAGTTCGCATCCTTGCATTCTTAGTCTTATGATGTATCGTTTTGCATAAAACCCCCCATTTCTTCTAATTTTAACAATTTATTCTCCATGTTATTCTCCATGGCAGGCTAAAAGTCCTATCACGCAATGCGCTTATTAACACTATATCATTATAAATATAACTATTTAGCGTTAACAGGTAAATATTCTCATTTGTTATAATTTTCCTATGATGAATATTGCTAAAAGAATTGAGCAGCTTTGCATCGAGAGAGGCCTGTCAGAAAATAAGCTGGCTGGATTAGCAGACCTTTCTCAATCAACACTAAATAGCATTATGCTTAGCCCGAATCCGGATCCTAAACTAAGTACTATAGCTAAAATTTGTGATGGACTCGAAATTACATTAGCTGAATTTTTTAGTGAAGAGAAGCAAGAAAATACGTTGCCTTTCGAAGCTAGGCAAGAGCTTAAAAAATTTACTGAATATCTTTATTTTAAATATAAAAACTCCGACTAATATGGCCGGAGTTTTTATATTGGCAGGAATTGTATATACTTTGTCGTATTTTCTCCTTTGAGGAGATGATAGATTTTATGAAAAAAATCATATTATTAATAATTTCATTTGCCCTTTTCTTGCCAGTGTGCCTGGCCGATCCTCAAGAGTTTATTACTGAAGGTACTTATGTTGCGACAGATAGCGACTCCCCTGCACAGGCTGAGGACGCAGCACTAAATATTGCAAAGCGCGCAGCGCTGGAACAATCAGGTACATTAGTTCAGTCCTCTACGACCGTTGAAAATTTCCAACTACGCAACGATCAGATTAAGTCAATTTCGTCTGCCGTAATGGAGACAACTATATTAGAAAAAAGACGTTGGTATGACGGCAACGCTCTTGTATTTTGGGTAAAAATAAAATCAGTAGTGTATCCAGACAAGGTGATTCAGGCCATTAAAGACGGCGCCTTTGACTCGAAAAAAATTATCGGCGCTTTAATTCTGTATGATCCAACCCATCCAGCAAATTCGCCTATGCCCAAGGAGTACCCTTATGAAGATCATTTTCCGTCCGGCGATAAAATGTTTGCACCTGTTAAAACAGCAATATCCGAAAAATACAGTACTAGAAATTCGTCCTTTGAGCTAGGCGCGCCGGTTGCCGATAAATTACTCCCTTACATGTCATCATTAAATATAAAAAATCAGCTCCAGTTGACTGATTCGGACTTAATAGAATTCGCTAAGAACAGTGGCTATGATTATTTTATTGTCGCCACAACAAAGCTTTCAAATTTCGATCACACGGCTACAATGTTTAATGACGGTGGCACATTCGATATTGAATTAGAAACTGATATAAAAATAATCGACACAGCAAGTAAAAGTATATTTTTGAATAAAGCGTATATAGCGAAATCTCGACAATACTATAGCCAAGGCTTCGGGCTCATGTTCGATTTTTCGGCATACAATAAAGGTATTGAAACTGCTGTAGACAGTGCAAGCAAAAAACTAGCAGATGATTTAAGCAAATCTTTACCATCAGCAGCTGAGATTACGCATCGGAAAAATGAAATTGTGAACGGATTATAGACAAAAAAAGACAGCTGTTAGGGAGAGCCCCTGTAGCTGTCTTTTTTTGTTAGTGGCCTGCTAGCTGTTGGAATAAAAACCAGCCAATCGCTGCCCCGGCACACCATTTCAAAAATGCGTCCATTTTCTCACCTCCTATAATTAGCCTTACTTTCAGAGTAACGCAAAAAAAGCGCACGAAACCCTCAGATTTTTTAAAAAATCTTCCATAAATGCCCATAAAAAATCCCTGTTTTAGCTAGTGGCTAAAACAGGGTAATGCTTATACGCTATCTATCAAGTGGTTGCAATTAATATTTCCTGAACACTGCACTTTTTGTGTCTAATCCACCAATTACACTGCGTTTCTGAAACAAGGCCCATGACTTTCATATTGTTACGCTTCAACTTCCCCGCCTTGATCATTTGAGTTATCTCGTGCAGAACCGAAATTCGGATTTGCTGTGCAGATCTAAGATATTCTGCAGCCCCCTTCAATTGCGGCAATGTACCAAAGAACTCTTCGACCTCTGTCTGCTGGCTTGAACATTCATCAAGTCTCGCCATGATCATCACTTCCTAACGTTATTGTATATTTTTGTTGTACTCCTTTTAAGATAAAAAAGCAAATAAAAAAGCGCCCTTACCCCATCTGGGATAAGAGCGCTTTTCGCATTAAAACGTATAAGTTATTCCCGCCTTGACTTCGCTATGCTTGATATCATAACCAGCTTTCCATCCAAAATATTTGCCATCACTACTAACTTTATGTGATTCGCCATAATCAACCTCAGCAAGTTTTGGTGATCCTTTGACCGTACTTGACCAGTCCGGAATTATATCGAGTTGGTGAAGTGTAGGCTTAAACGCCTGCACATTGTACTGATTCAAAGTCACTGGCGTATTCGCTGGCAATTGTTCAACCTGTTTTAAATCAACTACCTTATCAGGGTTCTTCGGATCAGTTACAATGGCGAAGTCAGCCTTAGCCGCCTGGCGTTGCTGTTCCACAGTTGCCGACACCTGGGCGGGTACCGTCCGGACTATTTCAAGCGGGGGCTTGTTTTTAAGCACTGCAATCTGATCGGCTGCGTCTTTCAATTGTGCCTGCAACATCTTAATGTGAGCGTTCTTTGCTGCTAGGTCGACGCCACCAGTAGACTCGGCTTGATGCTGGCTTTCACCAGTGACGACCTGCGGATGATGCTCATGTTTGTAAAATAGATAGCCGCCGATACCGATTAAAACAATCAGGACGGCGGCTACAATCGTTTGCTGTTTTTTTGAAAGGTTCGTCATTTAGATCACCCCCAGGAATTTGCCCGCAATGACTACCCCAAGCACAATTTTAACTGCATCGATTAGGTAGCCAATAGCAACTCTATGCTTTTGTTCAAACGTCTGCACATCCGTCTCGACTGCCTGAACTTCCGCTTTAGCCTGGGCCACAAGTTCATCACGTTTCTTTTCAAGTTCCTTGATCTGATCGGCAAACAACTCTTCGCCATCTGCCTTCAAAGCCGCCATATGCGCTTCAATTTTTCCAATATCGACCTGTACTGCTGTTTTCTGCTCAGTTGCAACTGTAGCTGTTTCCGTAGGCGTTGCCACCGTTTCAGTCGTTTGTGTTTGATTGTTCTCTTCCATGTAAATCAATCCTCTCTTTTATCTTCTGTTTAAAATCATTTAAAACCGGAAGAACCTGATCCGGACAAAAGTATGACCTGGAGAGCATGTCCGCTTCCAGGTCATCAATATATTTGAGTAATTTTATCAGCGTGTTCATTGCCGGGCCGGCAAAGCTCCGCAAGTCGATGATAATCAATCGGCCCCATATCATCCGGTACCGCCTCAATCCCCTGAATGGCGGCGGCCTTGTTCCGCGCACAAGCCTCTTCAGCTCCTGAACTGACGTGGCATTTAGGGCAAAAAGATTTGTAAGGACACATACTTTTTCACTCCTCATACATGATATCAGCATCAAAAAACTTACCGTCGATTTCGAAACGATTCGTGTACTGCCAAATATACCCCTTGATACTATCGCCGTCTGGATTGTCCTCCGGATCTTGCCCGGGATCTAACCATTCAGCATTCCATATAGAGCAGCCAAGACTTTGCCAATCGATCTTATTAGTTAGCCAATCTTCCGATGCGTATACGCCAGTTTTTAGGCCGATATGATCGATGAAGTTTTTGCAGATAGCCGTAATATTCTCGGGAGAAAAATCAAAGCCATGCTCTTCCTTCCAATGATCCGCATCCTCCATATCAAAGAAAACCGGAAGCTCCAAACCAACACCGGCTTCTTCGATGGCAGCTTTGCAGTTTTCCACCTCTAATAGTGCATCTGCTGGTGTAAGTGCGTAGCTGTAATGGTAAGCCCCCACCTTCAAGCCCAATGCATGTGCGCCGTTCACATTTTCGGCAAACCGATCATGACGGCCTGTTTTCCCAAAGCTACAAGCAACCATTACAAATTCAATGCCAGAATCAGCTACCGCCTGCCAATTCACTTTGCCGTTGTTGTCTGATACGTCGATACCTTTAATCATCTTTATTCCCCCATTATTTTTGTTTGAATCTATCTAACAAAATTGTTGTTCTGTCCCGCAAAAAAGAAAGCAGGCTACCTGCCTGCTCAATCCCTGCGTCTCTTAGATTTTCTAAAACACTCATGGCCTCTGTAGCTGCTAAGTAACTCCAAACCACTTTTAAAATTATTGGAGATTCCCCACTTGCAAAAAGCAGTGTGTCTACGTTTACCGCCATAAAAGTTAGGATCATATACACTATAATTTTCCCTGCGAATCTATGCTTCATTTCGTCAGAATTAATATATCCTGCCTTAATTGCGCCGGGAATGTCTGCAATACAGCTAAACAAATCATTCTCTTTATTACAGTCTTTAAGGTGAGCATATGCTAAAGCAATCCACTTTGAAAACAGGTCAATTACGACTAAAACGATAAACGCCGTTAGCGCTACCCCGTGTATGCTAGTTGCCGCTCCTACTAAAAAAACAATAAACCCCTTTACTAACCATGCGTCTGCCAAACTACAAAAAGATTTTATAACCGCTTTTGATAATGTATCTAAATCCACCCTTTCCCCTCCCCATGTGCTAACTATTAGCACAAATAAAAATAACCGCGTCAGCGCGGCATGGTTCTCGTTCTCTATGCATTTTTATCACCTTACTCTACAGCCTTTAGTTTTGCTTGCCACTCTGCAAGTATCGCTGTTCTTTTGGTCGTCAGCGCTGCTGTGTCTTTCCCATTTATAACAAACTCAGCACACGCAGCGCGAAGGTTTTGAATTTTATTGCTGTACTCAAAGTTGATTTGATCGTATTGCGATTTTCTAATTTCCTCTGCTGTTGGCTCTGGTAACGGCGGCGATTGATCTTCTTGTTTTGGTATATCCACAAGCTTACTACCGTCCCAATAAACCTGCGTAAAGTCTATGGGAGTTCCATCGCCTATTTGGATAAATCCTTCGGGACAAGTGTCGGCTGTCGTAGTCTCAGAGTACGTTGTCGCTCCTGGATTAAACTTATAAAACTGTTTTGCCATATTATCACATCCCTATATATGAGCTTTGTGGTTTTGCGGTAGGCTTTGGTGACAACACCCCCATAATAGATAAACTTGTTCCGATAAAATCACCAAAATCATTATATCCACCATTAGAAACGCTTACGGTATAATCAGTCCTCGAATAATTATTAGACGCCAAAAAACGTGATACTGTTGTCCCCCCATCGTATCCTTGTATAGACCAAATACTATTATCATCATCAACGCCGATACCATAACTTATCATGCCGTTTGCAGAAGTTTGGTAATCTGTTTTTGCCCATAAATTAGATGCGCTATACCTCGATATTTTTCCACCACTGCCAGTGGCCCATAAGTCTCCGTTAAAATCAAATTTCACATTATACGGGTCTCCATAAAAATCTAGGTCAGTCCTCAAATAATTATTAGCAGCATTAAAAATAGATATTTTACTTCCGGTCGATCCTCCTTCATTTGCTACCGCAATATTTCCCTTTTTATCAAAAGTTGTTCCATAGCAAAATTGACTTAATGTAGTTAGATATGTAGGATTAGAGTAATTATTAGACGCTAAAGAATGGTAAAGCCTCTTCATATAACTACCATCTGTAAACCATGCGTCCTTATTAGGGGCGATAACAAGACTTGCAATAGTAATATTTTGATAAAATGAGGTAACGGAGTATGAGTTAGACTTACTAGCCATACAAAGGCTTGCACCAGAACCAAAATATACGTCTCCGTCTTTGTTTGTCGCTAAATTTTTTGTTTGTGATGCAGGAATTGAATAATCTGTAATTATAGTGTAATTGCTTTCCGCCGTTAATACAGTAAGATAGTATTTACTACTACCATCGCACGTAAGACAAATTACATTTTTATCTTTATCAACAGTTGTTGTAAATACATATGCTTTTTTCAGATTATACGTTGTTACGGTGTAATTATTCGAAGCTACCAGTCTATATAAATTTCCTGATTGATAGCCGGATACCCAAATGTCTCTAGCCATTATCTATTCACCCAACTTCCGATTGACGGAACGTTTAGAGCAGATAGGCCAGTACCGCCGACAGAAACGCACCACAAGTCTCCTGCTGCTACTTGCGTATTCCCATCCGTTACAGAGGCGATTCCCGCCGCTGATACGCTAACACTTCCCGCTGACAACATAATAGCCGCCCCTGAGTTATGGGCGGCTGCTGTCGTGGCCTGTTGCGCTCTTGTTATTGTAAGGGAATTACCAGTTACAGGAGTGCCTGATAAGGTTGTGCCTCCAATAGCCGTTATTTTTACGACTTCAGGCGTTGTTGATAAAATGTCTATGAGCATGTCAGTTGCGGCTGATAGCGTTATCGGATTTGCTAGTGTGATTGTCGTTGCCGAATTTGTTAATGCAGCAGATATACTATTTGACCGTCCACCTGTGAACACTTCCAATATCGTAGCCGCTGACGGCGCTCCCTGTACAATAAATTGAGTTGACATATGCTTTGATTGGCGCGGAATCATAAGAGGCGTTGAAATATACCCTGCGGCTGGCGACACTAAATCGCGCGACGAAAACCATGTTTGACTAAACAATGACTTCAAAGTCGCTACAGGAGGGTCGGACCAGCTTATCCCGCCCGTAATTGCTACAAAAATTTTCGCAAACCAAGAAAGAATCTGTGTGAGCGTCCCTGTGTTAGCGGCGGCTGTAGCAATTGTTTGATCTACAGTTCTATTGCCTACAGCAGTATCTGTAGCGGCATTGTCTGCCAAGGAGTCAGCTAGTATAGCGTGGTCTATTTTCTTTGTATTTGAACCTGATCCGGTTGCATAGTCCGTGGTTTTCATATCGCCATTACCCGCGCCGTCTGCTCCTTTAGCTATGCCAGCGTCATGAGTCGATCCATCACTAAAAGTTAGAATTAGGTGATCTTTATAATCGCCTTGGGTAACAATCTCTGCGGCTATTATGCTCAGCCCTGCTGGTCCCTGGATACCTTGAATTCCTTGTTTTCCTGGATCACCTTGTTTTCCTCTACGTATAACATCAATCATTTCACTTCTACCACCCTTACAGACTGATTCGCTGCCGCCACGAAGTAAATTTGTGTTGTTATTGTAGGGTAAAAGTCAAAAACTCCATAGTCTCCCGCAAATACAGGCATCCCATTATCTACAGTTACAGCCGGGGAACCGCCCCAGTAAATCGTGTCTGTACCGGCATTGTAAACTAACATTTTATACCTACCATCTAGCGCCGTATCCCCTGCAAAAATTGGTGCCGCTGCTGTTGTTACTGTCTTCACGTTATTTACAGGCGCACAAGTCATCGCGTCCGTTCTGCTTAAAAAATTAGCGCAATTGTCTGCACCGTGCATCGGCTCGTAATCGTCAAGCACAGGGTTATACATTTGCGCTATTGGCAGGCCACCTTGATCTGTCACCTGCTTTTTTGTGTCAAATCCCACTTATCTCCACCTCCTTACGTTCCCTGCCCCATCGCCGTCCAATGAACAGAAATATTTGACCCAACTTGAACTGATGTTCCATTAGAATAAGCAACATGTATACTAAAGCCACTACTACCATTCCCATAGCAATTTACAGAAAAAACTGCATTGCTATTAGAAGACCATACGCTTGTACTGATAATTGGATATGTACCACTTGCATAATTTACAGAAAAAGAAATAGTAGCGTTTCCGCTACTATCTGTCGTTACATATCCAGTTTGAAATAACGGCTTTTTTAAGTTCGGAATAACAGGAACAGACCCACTCCGCATTAAAAGCTGATTATCACCGAACACCACAGTCTTTGCTGGATCATAACTTATATTTGGGAAAAGTGTATAATTTATTTTTCCTGCATAAACTCCTGATTCTTCTTTAAGATTGGCGGCTTTATTTGTATCAGCCTCACAGTGATCTAATTCATATCGACCACCAATCACATGCACGTCATAAGTAGCATTGGCGTTCGCAACAAAATAGCAATCCTCAATAGTATTGTTACCATCGTTCAGAACAATTGAAGCGTCACCTGCATTACCTTCAAACCAACACTTTTCGATAGATATTCCTATTGCATTTGGCAAATTACTTTCGGCGCCGACATTCGATACATAAATACCGCCTGTTGTGGAATCTCCAGCTGCCCCATTTCCTTCTATGTCACCATTAAGGATATTTAAAACGCGCCCTTTATTAAACTT
This sequence comes from uncultured Pelosinus sp., assembly GCA_900550105.1. Classification (GTDB taxonomy): domain Bacteria; phylum Bacillota; class Negativicutes; order UMGS1260; family UMGS1260; genus UMGS1260. The sequence goes on along the minus strand of URQW01000012.1, from coordinate 42,021 downwards.
AACACCCCACTTGCTGTTATTTACCGCCATAGGATGATATAAATTAATTAAATTAGGCCATCCACCGCCGTGTGTACTGGCAAAGTAATCGAAGTTAAAACCAATTTGATTAGAGTCGCAAATAACACTATATAGGTCAAGGCTTATACCACCATAACTACTAAAGCCATTTATTGCATTTTTACAGCAAATATTTCTAAATTCCGAACGAACAAGATCATAGGCGACAATAGCATGCTGCGTATTACCCGCTATTCCCTGAAATGTTAAGTCAGATATAGCTAAATTTGCAATATACGACGATTGGCTTGGAGTCCCTATCATCAATACAGGAGATCCATCAGGAGATATTTTTTTCAAAATCGTCGTGTTGCGCCCCTCGCCTAAAATATTAAACTGATTATAATAATTGTTTGGGATTGTTTGGGTATCAGTTAAATAGGTTCCTGATGGGAAGAACAAACTATGTTTTTTGTTAACAGCAGCCTGAATAGCTGATGCAATAGCTGCTGTATCATCTGATGTTCCGTCTCCTTTAGCGCCATAATCTTGCACATTTAAATAGATAGAACTTCCTGTGCCTGTACCTGGTTTAGGAAAAGGGAAAAAGCAAAACTCTGTACCTTCCGTGTTTACGCCAAGAATATTGCCAGCGTTATCTGCTAAGCTTCCTGGAATAAGTATAAATTCACTAAGGTCTTTACCCTGTAATAGCTTTGCATTGACAATAGCTCCTGGTAGTCCGTATCCTCTTAATTGTTCCGATTTTATTCTTAACTGTTCGGATACCTTTCCAACATATGTTTTATCAGGCGGCCAATTGGGATCATATACAGCAGGTATTGAATCGGACATAATATCACCTCTTTTAAGATCCAGTAGCGATCCAATTTATTACCGCAGCCGTATTACTTCGCACGACAAAACAGTTTTCATAAATATCACCGTCAAAAATCTGCGACGTAACACCATTACCGACATTCGTAATAACTACTGATGGATTATTTACAAAAGCGGAATCAAAATAAATTTTGTTAGCACCTGCTGCTACTGTTGCAGTTCCACTTTTTATTAGCATCTGAAGCCCGATTTTTTCATATAGCTGAAAAACTATCGGTCTTCCCTCTGCCGTTTTAGACATAAAAACAACCCGAAACTGTAAGTAGCGGGCTATCATAGTACACGGTGCAAAATCTACCCAACTTGTCCAGGTCACACCATCTAAAGAATTTCTATATTGAACTTTCGCAGAATAATCAGTGGAATTGCTAGCTGAAAAGTATATTGTTAATTTAATCGATAAAATTTTTCCAAGATCCCGAATTCCTGTAGTATAGTAACCTTCTTGATAGTCAGAGGCACTTACTAACGGTTGAAATGGCGCAATAAATCCAATAAAATCGCCACTCTTCATTAGCGCTAAAGTTTGATATCCACCATATTGATCGGTCGTTTCAATAGTGTACTCACTAAGGTAATATTTCCCCGTTATATCTCCAAGATTGGTCCAATAAACTTCATTTTCTTTTACTAATACATTTTCAAGCTTACCATCAAGAAGCCTCATCTCATCGTATTCGACGTAAGAAATAAAGGATGGATCTGCCCCCATTGTGACTTCTGTTTGCGCAGCATTTTCAGAAAAAACACCGTACTCTTTGGCTTTTATCATGAAAAACTTTGTGGAGTTTTCATAGATTGCCATAGTAAAATTTTCGACTGTTAAATTAGATACAATTACAGCCCCTAATTCCCAAACCGTGCCTTCCCTAATCTCGTATGTTACTCCATGGCCGTCGATCGGCGGCCATGTAAAAATAAGGCTTGATCCAAACGGATAGCCTCTTAGGTACTCAACATCTGGCGGTGGCTGCGTGTATCCAGTAATAACACTATCTGTTACTCCCGCCGAAAAAACGCCCAACGAATTTACCGTACACACCTTAACAACATAAGTTTGGGAGTCTCGTACCCCCATAATAGACATGTAGTTTTCTACTGGGCTTCCTGCAAATATCCACGATTGACCATTATCAGTACTGTAATATACATTTACCTTCGCAATGCTTTGCCGGGGCATCGTCCATGCCACATTAATTCCTAGTATAAGAGATCCGTCTTTTTGCTTGTAAACTTCTTGGCTTACGGATAAATTCTGAACATCCAAGACCGCAGTTTCAAGGGCAGAATACTTAATTTCCGGGATTGGCACATTGTCATCGTATATTTCTTTAAAATATTCCTCGCCAATCAACTTACATTTTTGCTCTCCCGTTTTGGTGATACTGATAATCTTAAACGGCTTTACTGCTGGCGAACCAAGGGAATACACCGCAAGTTCTTCAGGAATAACTGTAAAAGTATCTTTAATTGGAAGAGTTGAAATTGTAACGTCTCCGTCTACCGTGATAGTTTTGCTAACAAAACTATCGTCACCTAGGCGGACCATTAAGTTATAAGCTGTATTTTCCTTTAAATCTACCTTCTTATCCAGAGTAATCGAATTAGCCGTTGCACTTACGATTCGCCCACTAGCTAGCCCATACCGCGGAATATCATGAGCCAGAGCTACGACATCACCTGGCATACATGCGATAGCATCAATATCAGCAGACCAGGTTTCTGTCCTCTTTTTGTATTGATTACAGCGGCCCAAAAACGCCGCTTCTCGGTAAGCATGAGAATAATCCGTAATGCCGTAATAGGTTGATTTTACCGGATTGGAAATAGTGTCATCCTCATCGTAATCAGCAGAAAAATAAACAGCCGTATCTTCCTGATACTGCTTAACTTTATTGTAAAACGTGATTTCTACCGATTTACTGCGATCTTTCGTTCCCTGGAATCGTCCAGAAAAACTGCCCTTAGTAATATTCCCCATAGAAAACAGCTGCGTGATTTCGGCAGGTTTATCGCAAATGCAGCTGTATTTAGTTCCCCGCGGCAATACAACGCCACGGCCGACAAGTGCTATTTTGCTGAGCGCGTCCCAATAATTAATCTCCGTATCCAAAAACAGATTCAGATTGAAACGGTAATCGCCATTGATCGTTTCGTCAGAGTAATCCGCATTTTCAGCAAAAGCATCATAATCAATTCGCTTTGCTGGCTGGCCTCTTACGGTGTATTCGTATTGCCCCGTATTAATATTTTTAAGGTACTTGCAATTATGAATCAAATCAAGGGAAGCCCAATAAGGGTTTGTTATCCGTTTTTGTTCGTATGCGCTGGTATATGGATTCCATATCCAGCCCTTACTCCGTGTTGTAGTACACGTTACCTGAGGATCACTGCCGGATAATTGGCTCGTGGCCTGGATTTTTATGCCTAGTAGAGCCAGGTTCGGATAACAAAATCGATCATAAACAATTTCAGAGAGTTGTACCCAATAAATTTTTGTCGAGTAGCGAGTCGATGTTCCTGATTTGCTAGAGCAGCACATACGAACATCATATTGACCAGATGGAATATTATCTAAACTAAATGATTTATAAATAGCCGAATTACTTGATCCACTAATCGTTTCATTAAGCCAATCTGTCCAATTAGACTCATTCACTTTTTTATATTGAGCTAAAACCGTAACTGATGCAGAGCCCAGGCTAGAATCATCTTTTAAGTAATATAAACCACCTGGCAATTCCACCATAATTTCAAAACCCTCGACAGCAGTACCTTCGGTCGTTTGCGTGTGCCAAGTCGTATCGGCCAACTCATAGGACAGACCATAGTCCGCGTAGGTTTTACAAAAATTATCGATCGGCTCCTGGTCGTTTGTTCCAAGTCGTGTCCAGTACTGTACATTAGAGTAGTTGCTGATATCATTTCCGGCTATTTTTATGTTATCAATGCTGTCGAGAGGACCTTCTCCTGCGCAAAATAGCATATTCAAATACTGATTACTACCATCAGTTGATACATGACGCATAATTAATTTTAGCGAGGGACTAACAGTACCAAATGTTTTTCCGATAGGCGTTCCAGCCTGTTCAGACGATTTAGCACCATCAAATCCATATGTTGTAGAAGAATCTGCCCCCGATGAATTTGATGATGGCTGTTTGATCGGAAGAAGTGCATTGATAATGCGACCACCAATATAAGAAATACCCATAAGGTATATGCTACGCATGGCGAGATCGGTCGTTATTTTCCCTACAAGCCCTGTTGCCCAGCCCATCAACATAGCACCAGCAACCGACCGCAAAACATCACCTAATCCTTTTCCAATAACGGGCATTAAAACAATCTGATCCCCGTCGTGAGGAATTTTCTTTTTAGGCGACTTAACCTGTTTTCCGTTCAGGCTATAAACGAATTTAGTTCCGCGCCAGTATTTTAATAACGGTTTCGCATAATCATGAACCGATTTTTTCTTCTCAAAGTCTTGCCAGCTTTTTTCTCTCCGATCAGGTTGTATCGGATTTCGGATCAGTATTACTGATATCATCTAACCACCCCGGCCTATAAAATCCCTCAATCCGGTTCTTCCAAAACGGATGATTTGTCCGACCAACGGCCACTCCGGTTTTCTCATAAGCGTGTAAAAATTTTCCTTGGCCAATATAAACTCCGACGTGAGTGCAAACTCCTCGATCAGCAAAAACAACGAGTGCCGGTACCGGAATTTCTCCAGTACACGGCACCCATTTTTTTCGATTCGCATTGATTTCCATATTTACCTGATCAGACGCATCACAACTAATCTGATAATCTGGGAGCAGTATCCCGCAGCGTCGAAATCCTTCTGCTGCTAAACCCCAACAATCATATTCGAATGGACCGCGACCGCCATCCTTAAACGGCTTGCCAATAAGATCAGAATAGTCCATATTGCACCTCACGTTGATGAATTCGATGCAAAAACACTTCCCATTCCAGGGAATCCACCGAATCGAATATTATTTATCCCGCTTGCCTTCATCCGTACGCGGCACTCAGACAAAACATGCGCACAGGAAGAATATTGCGCCAGACATGCCGTATTTACGCCACATTCAATTTTTCCGTACTTATGCCGACAATAATCTTTCAAGTACCGATCAGCACAGGCCCGGAAGAACAGAAAGAAATTAGCGCCAAGAGTAAAGGTTACCCAACTTTCGGTATAACTAGTTTCTTGGATTTCAAAAACCTCTTCTATTTCTGGTGTTGGATTATCAAGGTGAGCTGCATGCACGAGACGAATCGTAACTTCATGATCCGCTAGGCCGTCATATTCTTCAAGATAGGACTGCACAACGCCGTCAGTGTTCGAAACAGAAATACCAAATGTCGAAATAGATTTCATGTCTTGCGTTTTGTCTTCAAATTTCATCGGAAAGGCAGTCCATTCAATGCCATTCCAGGTGATATTTTCATTGTTCATGACCAGATAAACACTAAGATCGCTTGTCAGTGCAAGTTCAACTAAAAGCAGCCACGGCTTTGTATTGGCCAGTTTATTTTTTTCAATGCGGCCAGCAATCGAAAAAGGAATCGGCATCGCGGCTACACCTCCTTGATCGACATTGTTACTTCCCAATAATTCGGCGTTGAATGTACGGCTTTCGGTTTATCCGTTAGCCGTACATTCTTTTGCTCGCCTGTTTCAGGATCAGTCCAAATAAAAATCCCCGCCATAAAAATTGTTGAGTTTACAAAAGTCTTAAATTTTACATAGTCAGCTTTCGGCATGGCTGGCCAATAATACTGATTTCCCATCTGACTTCGTGTATAACGTGGCCGCGTCGTAGTGTAACCGCCATCAGAATCAGAGGCTACAACCGCTTTATCGAAATCCGGAAAAATATCCTCATTATTAGTCGAATACGATGGTCTTTGAATCTCTGGGAAAGATGGATAACTCATCCTGCCACCCCTTTCAACGTATCACGTAGGCCCATGACGTTCCGATCGGCCGCATCAAGCCACAACGAAACAATTGTCGTTTGAGTATCAGCATCAAAGGAACTAGACTGTCTAACCGCTGCCTGCGTACCGGTATTATTATTTACAATAAGTTTTACCTTTGCTGCTCCAGCCGAAGAATTCACCATGGACTTTGAGGTATTGGCATCGTAAATATGAGCCGAACTTCCAAAATAAGCGAGCTCTGGGCCTTCCTCTCCGACCCAAGACCAACCACCGCCCCAATCGCCGCCCCTGGCGTTTTTACCAGGATTCAGCCACGATCCTCCAGTGCCGACCCCGGTAAGTCCCAGGCCGCCATTTTCTAGCGTAGGCGCTGCGCCGCCATTTGCAGCACTCCAGGCAGTTGCAGCCGATGACGTTGAATTACTTGATCCATAAACAGATCCGACTATGCCACTGACCCATTCCGAAACCGGTCCTGAAACTGCTTTCTGGTAAAACATATCAATAAACAACTTTTCAATTCGCTTAGCAACGTTACTAACTGTGTTAACAAGGCTATCGCCCCAGTTTTTCGTGCCGGTTAGCATTTCATCAAAACCGCTATTTATCGTACTGTTCACATCGTCAACAGTTTGGACCATGGCATTTGCATAATCATAGGTTTTATTTTTTATTTGCTGATAGGCAACCGAATAAGCGGTTGTTAGATTCTTCGCCAATATGTCATTTTTATTTTTGACCGTATCAGCCAGCTTGGTTTCTAAGTCAATGCGCTCTTGAATCGTAAGTTTCGCCGTGTCTAGCTGCCCTTTCAAATACTCTATTTCCTTGTTATATACAGCTAGGTTGGCAGCATCGGTTTCCTGAGCAGATTTATTGCCTAATTGCTGTAAATCGTTATTATACTGAACATCATAACCGAGCAGCGTTAATGTCGCTTCCCTATGTTTTTGCTCTCGATTCATTTCCGCAAGGATGACCTGCTCGTTGTACCATTTTTCAACAGCAAGCTGAGCAACCTTGTCATTTTTATCTTGCATGACCGACTTTTGTTTTTCCCTGCGGTCTTTTTCAAGCTGTAAGAGCTTAGCGCTGTATTCGGTATCAGCTGATGCAGCCGGATCGCCCATAATCTCAGCTTGTGTTTTAGCTGTTTGGTTTTTCAGGTCTTGCCAAGACTGTCGCCATATCCGAGTAACTTTTTCGGATTCAACCTTCTGATACTCAGTTATTTTAGCATCAAGCTGTTTCGTGTCAGCGCCCATGGCCGCCATCTTAGAGGATTCGGCCGTTAATTTAGCAACCTTATCATTTACTTTTGTCATGCCTAACTGATATGCTGTGCCGTCCTCCTGAGTGATTTCCTCATTCAAGGAGGCTATCATATCAGTTATTTTCTTTTTATACTCGATCAGCTTCTGCGCAATATTACCAGACTTCAGACCATCAAGATGCCCGGACTTTTCGAGATTTGCCGTGATGCCTTCAACGTAATTTCTAGTTTCTTCGGGCATATGATCCCTTAACACGCCCCAACTAGTGCTCCCATATGCTCGTACAGCGTCTTGCACGTTACCAGGGCCCCAATTGTATGCAGCCAGAGCCAATCGTGTATTACCGCCAAACGTGCGTAATTGCTGGGCCAAGTACTCGGCACCGCCCTGGGCGTTTTCGGTTGGATCGTAAGGATGTGAAACGCCAAGACTAGCAGCCGTTCCAGGCATCAGTTGAGTTAAGCCCATCGCGCCCGCAGATGAACTAGCATTCGGATCAAAACCGCTTTCCGCTTTTACCAGCGCCGCGAAGAGTTCCGGATTCACACCAGCCGAGCTAGCAGCATCTTCCAAAATAAATTTCAGATCGCCCGCTTCATCAAGGATAGAATGCTTTTTATGACTATTTTTTTCGTGAGTCGTATCGAATTTATTTAAAAGGTTATTCAGCAAATCTTCTGCTGACTGCGTTCTCCATGGCTTGTTGACGTCGTTTTGATCTTTCCAATTCCGCCAAGTACCCCATTCTTCTTCTTCCGCATCAGATAACGGAGCACGTTCATAATGGGCTGGCATAACATACATTAACTCGTCACTTGGCCCCATTACAAATGATGCCTCTACCCATTTTTTCTTTGTGTGCTTTCCCGGGCGGCTTGGATCATCATAAACCTCAGCCTTGCTATCATAGCTTTCAACTTTATTTTTGGTATCAAAATAATCAATAGCCGCATTGGCAGCCAATCCGGCAGCTACCGCAACGCCTGCCCATCCACCAGCTAAAGCCCAAAGAGTCTTTAAAAAATTACCAGAAGCAGTACCAGCAACCGCCATAGCTGAGACTGTTTTCTCTCCTGCAATCGTAGCTGCAGCTCCCGCTTCCATATGTGCGGCCGTAGTCGCTGCGACTGAAGCAGTAAGAACTTTCTGGCTAGAGGTTGCGGTCGTTGCTGCAGTAACGTTTTTTGCTCCCGCGGCGGTGGCGGCTGTGGCCTGATCGGCTAAAGCAATATCTGTTGCTAAAATAGACTGTGCCAATTCAATCTGACCAGTCCTTGCAAGTTCTTCAGCAATAACAATACGAGCCGCCATCTGCTCGGCGATAATCGCTTGCTCTCCTATGCTCAAATTCGTGGCTAAAACAGCCTGAGCAACTTCAAGCTGACTAGCTCGCATTGCAGTATTGGCAGACTCCATAATAGCAGCCGTTCTACTTGTAACGGTTGCCTGCTCCTCTTCAGCCACTACCGACTTAGCAATAGCTGCAGCCAAATTATTCTGCCCTAATGCCGCTGCTACAGCAGCCGTTTCCATCTTTGTTCCAGCTAACGATGCCTGAACTTGTTGTTCCGCTGCAGCTACAGCCGCAGCTCTTTCTGCTTCTGCTGCCAAAGTCGCCGTTGCGGCCTGATGTGCATACTTGGTTTGCGTGTCAAGCACGGCACGGCCGAGAAAGGTCTGCGCCGTTGTGGCGCCATTCGTTACCGCAATATAATCACCATACAGGGCAGACATTTTTCCCATTACGGTCCAGGCAGCAAAGCCCAAGCCAATCGCTTCTACGTGATTAGCAACAATATCAAGGCCAGTTCCTAATATTTTCACCGCAGGAACCGCCACAACACTAATATCCTGGGCGAAAGCCTTGATGCCCGATCCAGCTACCATAATTTCATTGCCGATGTATGTTAAATCGTTTAGTAACTGCGGATTTAAAGTTACCTCGCCGGTTTCCTTATTTACAGTGACAATACTATCGGCCATTTTCTGAATCTCATCTGTACCAGCCTGAAACATCGATCCAAAAGCCGTTCCGCCCATACGAGATACGGATTCTTTAAGGTGATTAACACGGCCTTCTAGAGATATCAGATAATGCTCCGACGCTTCTTTTTCGCCTTGCAGGCGATCAGACAAAAATTTATACAAACCATCAGCAGACTTCTTTGCATCAGCAATATCTTTGTCTGAGATACCAAGAATAGAACCTAGCTTTGTGCGCTGTACGTTTTGGCCGGTAATCAGATCGGCAACGTCGCGCATGAGCGTCGTCTCATTGAGCCCCATTCCTTTGCCAACCGGTACCATACGTGATGCAATGTCCATAGTCTGCTGCACGGTCATTTTTGCATTCAGAGCGGCAGGAAGCATCGCCCTGAATGTGTCCGTAAGCTCTTTCGTCGATACGCCCGTCCTAATAGCTGTGTCGCTTAACTGTACCATGATGTCCTTTGACATAGAAAGTGCCTGGCCCCATTGAATAGTTTGTCCACTCAATGTAGCCATGGACATTAATGAACCCGACATACTAATGCTGCCGGTTTCCATCGTCTTATAGAACTCCAGAGCGCTGCCAAGCGTTTTTTCGATTGCCGCATCTAGCGCCGTAAAACCGGCGATTCCCGCAGCAAATCCTGCCGCATCACTTAAAATACTATTAGCGGAGCTTACCGCCCCGCCAAAGGCTTGCATGTTTTGAGTAGTGCGCTGGGCGGCGCGATCTACCGATTGGAACGCCTGACTTGCTAGGTCTTTGCCGATAATTTGTATTTGTACATCATTCGCCGCCACTATTTGCACCCTCTTTCACACGTTTTAGCTCAAAAATTTCAAGCGCCTGCAGCTTATGAAACAGTGCAGGCGTCACATCAATCTCTAATATTTTGGCAGTGGCATAAACCGCAGGATAATCTAGTCCCGTCGGGCAAGGTGTCATCATTCCGGCCGCTCCTATAATCCCGGTCCGCCACTGCGTCCTAACAGCTATCCAGAGCTGCCAGGCCGTCTTATTTTCCCACCATACTCCTGGTGATTTATACTCGCATTCGTCACAATCTGTCTGGTCAGTGTCCTCTAAATCCTTACAGGCGCGGCAGTATTCTGATTTATCAACTACCCACTGCCAGACATTGATTAGTTTTTTTCGGCAAGGTCATCCCGGTAAGTAAGTCCAAAAACATAAAGGCCAAACCACAGACAAACATTACTTGGCACGTTGTCCGGAATTTCAAAATCGCCAAAAATGTTATCCAAAATCCAATCCGAGCACTCCTCCCTGATCTCGGGAAGTGATCGAGTGTCGCCGACTTTGATCTTATAAATATTTTGTCCAGCCGCATCCAACTTTTTGCGTTCAGATCGTGTTAAGGCTCGTGGACTTGGAAGCTGCCCATTTTCTACATACTCATAAACAATACTTTTATTTTGTTCAGCGAGTTCTTTCGCTTTTTTCTGCTCTTGTTCGCGTTCTTCTTTTTCACTCATAACAAATTTCCTCCTTAGGCAATCGCGTAACTTGCCACATCGTTAATCAAAGTGACCTGTACGGCCGAATTCTCAGCACTGTCGCTATAATAAGATTTATAATTTAACGACAGTAAAATTCCCTTAGGGCCGTTAATCGTCGGGGTAGCGCGCTCGAAAATCAATTCAGGCAGCAAGAACTCCAACGAATACGGACCGTTGGCAAAAGTCAATTTTAGGCTGCTTTCCATACCGTTAATAGCTTTATCAAGTAGCGTGGTTTCTTTAAACAGCGCCTCGATCGAGCCAGACGGCTGAATAATACCTTCCGCAATATCGGTTCTGGTTCCTTGGCCATTTAGGCAATAGGTATCGCCATCAAGTCCAAAATCAATATTAACGTCCATTTTACGAGCAGAGCCCAACACACTCCCATTTTCAATTACGGCGGCCTGAAAGTTATTAAAACGCAACAGCTGATCCGACGTAGGCGCGGCACTCATAGAAAAACTGTTAATTGCTTCGTTGGCACCCATAATATCGGCATTGGCCGTCAATTCGTTATTGCCGACCGCTGCGCTCAATGCGAATTTGCTCATTTTACAACCAGGATACAGGGCGTACTTCGATAAATCACCGAAGCCCTTTTCTAAAGTAGCCGACGGCATATCGTCCTGCACTTTCCATACATGTTTATACAGCGCAGCTCCTGCAACAGCCGTTCCAGTGGCACATTTCATAAATCCGGCTCCAGAAATATCCGTGCCCGTTGTTGGCGCTGATGCCACACTTACCGCCGAAGCGGATCCCTTCGTACCAGAGGTGATTACAAATCGGGTGTTTGGTGCATCGAAGACAACCGTCGCCGTAGTAAAGCCGCCAGTAGCAACCGCCCTGACCGCTGTTTGGATTTTTCCGGTCACATCCGTCATCGTAACACAAGTTGAAAAGTCAATCGGCCCGATCGGCTTCGAAACGCCATCAATCGAAATCGCAAAAGCGCCCGCTGTTACCGCTGTCCAAGTAGCAATCGTCGTAGTAACGCCGCTATCCCCCGTCAGAGACCCGCTGGTGCTGTTGTCAGTCGTAGTCGGAACGTTAAATCCGAGCGTCATCCAGTGTCCAATGTTCCTGACGTCAAGTGGAAATTCAACATTTCCGGAAACGTCGATCTGACCAAGCCCTGGCGCCGTTGGATCGCGGCGGCCGGTAATCGTATTAGATTCAATCAAATTTTGCTTTGCTGTAAGCGTATTTTTATTAAAAGGCAATCGGATCGCTGCTGGATTTGTAGGCGTTATGCCATAATCGTGCTCGAACGCCAGCAACAGCGCTCCTTTCATGCCTCTAGCTTGTCTGCCCAAAATGCCTCACTCCTTAATATTCAAGTTCTTCGCCCATACTGGGCTCAATATCGGTTGAAATAATCATATAACCAGGCCACTGCGGAAAATACGCTTGCGTGTCGATGTTATATTCCACTTTTGAAATTGGGAAAGAGTCCATCAGTTCGGTTTGCAAAACTTCATAAATCAGCTGGCCAAAATCATCGGTTTCATAGCCGCCAAGAAATTCAATCACTTCTCCAGTAAGGTTTTCAGCCCATGGCTTTATTTCGCCGTCAACCATCACATCATTTTGCATAATGGACCATGAAATTGACGCCGCATAAGTTTGTACGTCCTGGTCGGCGCCTTCCGTCTTCACACCGAGAAGAATAAAAATAGCCGGACAGTGTTTCTTGTCCGGAAGCTTTCTGCCATTAACGCCGACGAAAATCGTAGGCGGTTTACCATACTTATCTAAACAGAAGTTTCGAATCGAATCAGACGCAAGTAAGATATCCCGCCAGCGCATAGCCATCGTTTTTAATTTTAAAGTAAGTTCCATACTGCACCTCACGTGTAAACCTTGTAGACACGATCAGATTTGGCAGCAGATCGTTTAGATGCTCCTTGCAGATAATTAATCAGCTTCAATTCAACTTGTTTCGGAGCCCCTGCTTGAATAATCGGCTGCATCGGACCATAGGTCGGCCGCGCCACAATCTGAATTTGATCGCGGTTGTCTGCGATCGGAAAACCAGCTGCCGCAAAGGCCCGCCGCATATGATCAGAAACTTGATTAAAGAAGCCCATTTCCTGTTTAGTCCCGATCATCACTGCCGACTGGCTTAACCATCCGACCGTCACAACGCCTTCACTGGCGCGCGTTTTATCATAACCAACTGCATTACGCAATTTTCCAAGGGGATTATAAGTACGCCTAGCATCATGTCCTAAAGCGGCATCAATTTTGCGCCTGGCCCAGGCTGGAATCAGCGGCGAATAAGGGACGCCACCTGGCGCCCCCGATCGGATTCCCGCTTTAATTTGTTTCTGCGACCAATACCCCGCCGACTTTAGCGCACTGCCAACCCACTGCGGTTTTTCAGATATAACGGTATTTAAAAACGGACTCAGCCCGTCTTGGTAACGAATTTCAAGAGGCATTACAATCCCCCCAAGTGTACTGCACTGCCATTAGCCACGCAACGGATCCGGTGCCGTCCTACACTGGATTCCACCAGAGTCACAAACTCCCAATCCTTCCCCTTGTACGTAACGACGTCACCAATCGCTGGCATAGGCACATCCGCCTCGCGTACAGAAAAGACCGCATCTTCATACGTTTTTTCTGTATCGAAAGGTTTATTGCGTGCTGTACCTTCACCAGGATCAGCAATGACCAAAATATCGACGTCGTTATACTGGGCAGGTTCAGCCAATTCGTCGGCATCAAAAAAGACCGCATCAATATCAGCGGCCTTTATATCACGCAGGTTCATTTTGGTTTCACCGTCGCTGATGGATCGATCGGCGGCAATTCAGCTCCACCGGAATTCGGATCGCCCTCTGCGGGCGTAGTAGCTTCAGCAGGAATGACGATTTCTTCAATATCCCCATTGCTTTCATCGACTAATTTTTGGCCTTCTTCATCAGAAAGCCCGGTAATTACCTTACCGGGCCCGTAATCTTTACCGTTATGTCTTACTGTATAGCGATTTACACGCACATTCATCAGTAAATTCCTCCTTATAGAACTTTTAAAGTGAACCAATCATCGACGAATTCCGGCTTAGGAACGCCTTTACTAGCTACGCGCAGCATCCGAGTATCTTTGCCCTGTTCGCTCCATACTTTAGGTACATTTGCTCCTTGATATGTCCGATATACATCATCAGATTCCAACTGAGTTACTGCGCCAAAAAGCTGAGATCCACGGCCAGGGACCCCAACAATAACATATCCGTCTGGCAAATACTGCTGGATATTACCAGCATCATCCTGATAAATGCCGTCATACGCCCAAAGTTCAAGGTTAAGCCCTTCAATATACCCGATACGAACAACTCCAGGCGCCGTAATACGCGGCTGCAGACTCATAAGCGCCATGTTGTCACGGCTTGGAATCATTAATTTTGACACAATAGATGCATTATTAAGAAAAGCAGCTTTTGTTTTGTACGACATTATCGCAACCCCAGGGACCATCCCGCTATTACGCGATACGGTTTGCGATGCCTGCTCCAGATGGCTATAGGCGTCAGAGGTCGAAGCACTCCACAAATCAGCTCCCGATAGAGTAAGTTTCTGAGTCCAATCAGAATAAGTAACGGTATCGATAAGTTGTGCCTTACCGTCATCCGTTGTTCCGGTTACAGTAAAGCTACCATAAACCATTAATTGTGCACACATCCACTCCATTCGCCGCGTGTTCATGGCAACAAGATCAGCCATATCTTGAGCTACAATCAAAGCTGCTCGCTGTTCCGGAGTCTGTGTCGAAAAAACATTTTCGCCAAAGGCGCGACCTTCCAAGTCTTTTACCGTAAGCGGCCGCTCGGGTGCAGTCATCGGGGGTTCATATTCTTTAGTGACAAAACCAATCCGATTCACATTAGCCCCGGATCCACCCTGTGCAACAAAAGGTGCCAATTGACGATTTCCCTTTCTGTAATCCATCAAAACCGTTTTTGTCGGAAAGGTCAGAGGGGTTGGGAAAAAGGTATCACGAAAGAGCGTTTGCGGAGGAAAACTTCTTTCCAGCGCCCCAAGTAAAGTTTGCGTTTGATTTAAATTAAGTGCCATTAGTTGCCAACTCCCTTCGAATCAGTCAGATAAATATTAAGGTCTCGCAACGTATCTTCATGCGTGGTCGCAGTATCAGAGCCACCTGCAGTTAATTTGCTACGGTTAAAAATACCGCGTTTCGCTACCCGTACAGGCACGGCTGCAGTAGTTGTATCAATTGCATCATCCAGTAAAATTGCATACGCCGTTTGGCTGCCATCGTTATTAGCACTGTTTACAGTCTTTAACTGCTTTGACGTGATAAGTTTACCTAAGATCGTACCCCTGACGTAAATACCTGTTCCCTGGGCCAATGTCTCCACAGAAACAAACAATGGCGGCTCACAGCCGCCGATCAGACCATCATATGTAAAACTTCCTGCATCTCTTACTAATTCAGGCATTACTTCGACACCCCATTTCTTTTATTAATTACAGACGCCATCGAGGCAAGCAAGTCATCATCTTGCTGTTTTTCTGCTGCTTTGGGATCTATACCAGTTCCGACACCGTTAACGCCGGACGCGGCAGAGTCAGTGATAATTTGTGCAAAAGGATGCGTAGCCGTCGCCGTATTGGTCGGTGCGGCTGGCGGATCACCGGCAGGTGGCTTGTCCTCGCCAGAATTCCGATTGATAATTTCAACAAACGTCTTAATTTCGTCTGCAGTCTTACCTGTCGCCTTCGCATCGTTGACGATTTCATGAATCGCCTTGTTCTGCAGATTGTCAAGCGCATCCAGCGCCTTAATTCTGGCTCTTTCGTTATTTAAAACGCCTTGTGTAACCTGATTATACAAATCAGGTTTTTCTTTTTTTAGATCTTCAATAGTGTTGATTTCCACTACATTTTCCTCCTTGTTTTCAATTTGTGCGGCCGAATCCGTCATTTGTTTGGCAAATTCAAAAAAACTTTGCATAGACGCATTCGCTTTATTTTGTATTGACAAACGGTTAAACGAAAAATTCATGATCTGATTGCTATCACACTGACTCGCATTAACCATTTCAGTGGCAAAGCCTTCCTTGACAGTGGTTTGGGCATCCATGTAAGTTTCCAAATCCATCATCGCAGATATTTTCGCCCGATCTTTACCTGTAGCCAACTGATACGCATTGATAATATTGTTTTTAACCGTATCAAGTACATCAGCTGCTTTCCGTAGATCGGAAGCATACCCGCTTACACTTGTCAGCGGATTATGCATCATAAAAAGCGCACAAGGCGATACCTTTCTTTCATCACCAGCCATAAAAATAATAGTAGCAGCGCTCATGGCCCTGCTATCAATAATGGTGGTAACTTTTGCTCCAGATGCTTTGTGCTGCATCAACGCATTATAAATTCCGGTAGCCGCAAATACGCTACCGCCATCGCTATCAATCCATACTGTGATATTTTTACCACTACATTGCGCTAATTCATCGCGAAATGCGTTCGGTGATGCAACAGGAATATCAAACCAATCGTAAAACCAAGCATCGCTGTCATCTACAATATCACCATTAATGCGAAGCTCAACTTGATTCGGCTGAGACCCTTGCTGGAAATTCCAAAATTTCATTCAGGTTGTCCTCCTTCCGGCTGCGACTTGTCTTGCTTTCCAATTACTGCTGTCAATACTGGAATCCCAAGCTCATCCATTTTCTTTAAATCCAAAGCATTTTGTTCAATATTTTCATTCCAATCCATACCTGACATTTCGGCTGTTTCGCGTTCGCGAGTGCTAAATCCATACTGGACGCGAAGAGCGCCGCCCTGCGCGTCTTTCACCGGATCAAGCACACCCATTACAGGACCGTACCAATCAGCATTGCACCATGCTGCCCGAATTAAATCATCGGTAAAAAATCCTGGCGCTTCAATGCGGCCAATTGCAACAGCTTCTGTCAGCCACGCCTCATATGCCGGTTGTGTGAAATCGCGAGTAAACCAAGTTCTGCGCATTTTAAAAGCCGCCCAAGCTTGTAATAGGGCTGCACGACTCGCAGAATATGATGAGTTAAAAGATTTCATCACGACTTCCTGCGGGATTTCAAGCGCGGCCCCCAATTGCTGGACTAGCTGCTTCACAAAAGGTTCATAAGTACTTAGCTGACGACTACCGTCAATTGTTTTAACATCAAATCCTGGTGGCAAAACATTCATTGTGCCTGAGCCGATTTCGAAGGCATTCGGATCAAGAGTGACCTTTTCATCCTGTGAAAACGCTTCTGGCAAAGGAAATTCATCAGAATCACTAGCGTATTTTTCCATGAAAAACAAACTGAAAAATGATTTAATGATCGCTGACGTCAGTTCAGCATCAGTATAACGACTAATCTGTTTCAACACTTCCAATACTGGAGCTAATTCCGGCACTCCTCGGTACTGTTCGAACCGTACATCGTGACAAATTTGCAATATGTTTGGCGCTCCGCTCTTTGCACCAAACGCTTCTACACGACTCCAGGTAGGAATCGACTCCATATTGGCCGGATCATATGGATATCGGCTACAGATCCAGTAAGCAACCACGGCGCCGTCGTTATCGACTTCCACGCCATTTATAATTCGGTTACCGTTATCTGGATTTCTTACTGTTACAGTAAGCGGATTGATTGCCATAGCTAAACTAGTCGTTCCAGGATTGCAAACTCGACTTGCCTCTACCCCGCGAAGCCTTAGGCTGTATTTCATTCCTGGAACAGGAGAACGATACTGCAATAAAACAAAACTATCGCCATCAATCATATAAGACTGATAGGCGATATCTTGCAAATCATAGAAATTATTTTTCCGCATAATGTCACAGAGTTTACTGCCTGCCCAAATATGAAACTCAAGCTTTGTTTTTCGACTCCAGACCTTCGCTTCATCGGCCGAAATGCCTAAAATATCAAATCTAGGTTTTGGACTCAAACGAAGCCCTGCGCCGATTACATTTGTTCTTGATGTATTAATCGCAGAAGCTGCAATCGGGTTATTCATTACCTGATCAGCTGATCGGCCGCGCAGCGCATTAGAATTTGCATCAATATCGGACTGAGGACTGCTTCGAATTGGCGTCCAAGAGATCAATCCCGGCTTAGAATAACTCGCTGCACCAGTCGAATAGCCAGTGTTTTTAATCGATTTTCTAGCAATACTAGCTGCTCCGGTATTCTCTGTGGGCATCCTAGCCCTATTCTTACGATTTTTTCTGCTCATATAGCCTCCTAATCCCGAAATACAACCCGGCGTGACCGCCCTGGGGACGCCGAAGCGCCACCAATGCCTGCACCCGCAGCTAATAGAGAATTCACGCCCTCAGAAATCTGATTTAAAGAGGCGCGGCGATTTTTTTGCGTACCATCTTGGTATTCCTGACTAACTAACGCCTTTTTCTCGGCATCAAGATAGGCCTGAAGGCGTTCATCGTTTACTGACATATTTTATACAACTCCTTTCTTTATGCAGCCATATTGCTGTTTTTTCTCCTGCCTTTTAGGCTTCGGCTTATCCAAATCATCCACCGACTGCTCTAAAATCAGTCGTTCATAAGCCGCCCAATCAGGTTTAATGCTGTGCAGGCAGGCCAAATTGTAAATTTGAAGGTCAAGCGGTTCGTTACGACGGTCTTCCGCAATGTTTTTCCAAACCTTTACGGCCCGCCCCTTAACGATCGCATCCTCTAGCCGCTCCGATAGCAAACCTTTAAAGTAGGCGAGATCATATCCACGGTTATTGTCCTCTGGAAAATGCATATAACAATAGCCGGGGTCATTAACCTCGGCCAATCGCTGCAAGATATATTGTTTTCCGTCATTTACTCCAAGCATTATCAAGGGTAAGTTTGGAAATCCTTTTGCTTTTGCCATTTTAAAAATAATTGGTATTCCAAATTCATGCGCACCTTTTATAGCAAACCGTTGCTTATTCATGTTTTTGGAACAGTATTTATAGACCTCATCTGTGTAATGACCACCAGAGTCGATGAACGTCCTTGCAACACGCAATCCCTTTCCATCAGCAAAGCGGTAAATACGATCTAGCTGCATGTCTAATTGGTTCCAGGTATCTATCGAATCCGGTTTGCCGAGGATTACGCCTTTCTGGATTCCCCAGCGCTCTTCGCCGCGGCCCCAGCCAGCAATCTCGTACTCAAATCGATTATCCTGCGTATCGACAGCTGCTGTTAGTATGAGGACTCCTTGCGGCAACTCTGCCAGATACGGCTCTCGCCGATTTAGAAGTACATCAACCTTCTTGATCGTACCAGTTGGCCTGTAAACCTCTGCCAAGCGTGTATTTACGAATGTTTTTAGCGATTCCGGCGTGTCTTTTGCTTCCAGATACTCTTTATAAATAGCAACCCATGACAGCCATGGACTCGCGAAAGAGTTGACATGAAAAGACCGAACATCTTTTATGTTCGGATTCAATACGACGTAATCTTGTTTTGTCGCTTTCATTTGCTGTTCAGTAAATTCATAGCCGCAATCGGGGCAATGCCAGTAAACAGCGCGTACTATGTACGACTTTTTGCCATCAATTTCAAATTCATCGTAATCAGCGCGCATGTGCCAAATTGTTACCCACTGCATTTCACCGCATTTTGGACACTCATGACGCCACTCTTCCTGACTACCAAGCATATATTCCCGATTTATCCTGCTTTGTTCATCCGTTGGCGTGGAAAACAGGCCGATGATAGAATTCCAAAAGTTCGATGTACGTTTAATACCAAGATCTACGGCATCGCCTTCTGTTCCAACAGATTTACAAAGTCGATCCACTTCGTCAGCCACAAAAATTCGTATAGTTCTTTTAGCCAAATCTGAAGGTACATTAGAACCAACTAACGCAAGGAATCCACCAGGGAAAATCTTTCTAGTGATTGTATTATCGCTAGCCCGGGATTTTATATCCCGAATAATAGCTTTTAATACTGGAGTTTTATTTACTGTCGGCGTAAATCTCTCTTTGGACCAATCTTCAGCATCTGTTTGCGACGGTTGTACCATCAGCATCGGGCATGGATCTAAATGGATAAAACGGCCAAGCACATTAAATAGAATTTCTGACTTGCCAAGCTGTGCGGCAAGCATGGCCACAACTTTATTTACACCTTTTTCTGTAAATGCATCCATGATCGCTTTTTGATAAGGAGCCCTAGAAGAATCCCACTTACCAGGTTCTGCGCCATACTCTTCAGGTATAACCCTGTTATTGTCAGCCCACTCCGAAACCGTCATCTTTGGTGGAGGAGCTACCATTTTTACAAGCTTGGAAAATAAATCAATTGTCTTCTGTATGATCTTCATCATATTCACCAAGCTCTGTGACATCAAAAGCGGCCAACTCCGTAAGCGCGGCCGTAATTTCATTTGTCAATAATTCGTTAATATCATCGACAGACTTTTCGGCGAGTCGAGGCGCCAGCTTGTGAGGGAGGCCCAGCATCTGGCGTTTAAATATCGTAATCATGCCACCGACCATCAGTTCAATGTCTTCTGTTCGGTGTAACTCCTTTTTGCGCTCTAATAATCGCAGCTCAGCAAACTCTCGTTTAGCTTTTTCATGCAGCATACGTTCGTTATCATACGAAACATCGCCCTTGGCGTTCCCAATAAAAGCCAAATAACGTTTTATGTTATCTGCTATAGTATATTTTGAGTTTTCGTCTTTACTGAGAACACCATCATTAGCCAATTGAATGATACGTGGTCGAGTCAAGCCAAGGCAGGTAGCAAGCCCATCCGAGGTCGTTCGCGTCGTCGAATTTATTTTTACAATTTCGTCCATTTTTTCACCTCAATTCCGTAAGTAAATGTCAAAATAGTTTTATGTCTAGTTACCTCCCGCGGGCTTCGCGACCCCTGGCCGAAAAAAATTCGCCGGAAGTACCTTTTTATTCCAGACCATCCAGGATAATCATATTACCATAATATTACATTTATGTTTACATAATTTAATTTATTTGAAAATATCAGGATTTCTTGATGTCATTTTCCCTCGCGCCCTCCGACAGATCCCCACGTCCGCACGCATCAGCTCGCGATAGTTCTCCTTGCGTTTGCGCTTACGAAACGTGATGCATAATCGATCGACGTAATAGACCTCAGCAGCTGTGCAATACATATTGTCATAGTGCTGACAGTTACTGTTATTGCAGTGAAGCTTAGCCATGGCTATTACCTCCCGTCAATCAATAGGGAAAGCCGCCTATCGATTGATAAGCGGCTCGTTTTTTAATCTTCATACCATTTTCACTTTATATTATAACTCAGGAAAATTTACATGTAAATGTCATCTTTTTGACATGGCCAATAGACCGTCGATGCCGAATATAAGCGTACTCATGATATCTTTTATGCCTTTGATGTCACGATAATATGTCCGCTGTTCGATTCCATACCGTTCACAAAGTGTAGCAGGTGGTGTTTTTTCTTTATCAATATAAAGTCCCATCATAATATTAAACTGCCGTAATTCTTCTGGCTTATCGGATCGCTCTGAGTAAATCCGATAAATCTCAACCATCTTGTTAATATGAGCTACTATGACTTGTGTTCGAGTGACACTGCTCTTGATCGACTCGATAAACTCTTCCTTCTCAAATTCATTTGACTCCAGAGAATCGAGAATATCTATAACACTTTCATTAAGCAATTCTTTTTTGTCAAATACGGCATCCTCGCAATGATCTTTTAAAAACCTGTAATTTTTAAGTAAAAGCTGAGTATTGCGAAGACGCCAGTCCTTGCGCTCTTTTACTTCCTTTCGTTTTTTTCGTTCTATGTACTCTAACGCGGCTTTAACCGCTGCTTTCGTTATTTCTTCAGTAATGTTTTTCGTTGCTTCGATTGCTGCGGCAGTGGCTATTTGTATGATTTCCGCTCTGTTCAAGATGATCGCCCTCCCTGAGGTATATAGTGACAATTCCCTTATCGTAGTCAATTGAGTAATTCTGGAATCCTGCTTCTTCAATTCTAGCTGCAGCTTCTGTGATCGTCATTTTGATTCATCATCCTTTCACCAGATAATCAATTTCTGATCGTACCGCCGACGTAATTCTTTGAGCGATTCAATTAACAAGTTAGCATATGGCAGTAAATACTGACGTTCCTTTTCATATTGCTGTTGTGATACCCACCCAAGACGGCCACTCGGATCGATAACAGGCTGAATGACATATCCGAAGGTTTGATCTGGTGTCAATATAGCTCCTGTCCCACGAATATACATAAGCACATCCGCAAGCTCTCGGTTCTCTTTATCAACGATCATGAACAGTTCAATCCAAAGACGACTATCGGCTGTAAAATCAGAGTGTCGATCTTCATAAACTCTCCCCATCGTGTTTTCAATTGGTACGGGTTTGATCGATTGCTGGATATAGTCGTAAAGTTCCATGCTATCACCTCGTTTTGTCTAACCATTTGTCTAACTTACCACTTTGAATCATAAATCGCTTAAAGCTATATATTTCAAGGCTTTCATGACTATAAAAACTATCCTTTGTCTAACTAAAGGATTGTGAGTTAGACAACCCCTAGCCCTTACCACTATTGGCTTCGCGCAATTCTGTCTAACTTGTCTAACCAAAATCAATATTGTTTTTATTTATATACCTTATACCTTTGTACCTTAAAGGTGGTGGTATGTTTTACATTGGGATTGTTATTATAAAGTTAGACAAGTTAGACATACCTTATAAAGCTATATATATTAAGGCTTTGAGCCTGTCTAACCGTTGTCTAACCTTGTCTAACTTGTCTAACCATCACCTATTCAGTATCCATTCGGAGGCATATAACATAGGGACGTACACCGTTGATATTTTTACCGCGAATTCCAAAAGAACGTTTTCCGCCTAATTCGCTACAAGGAATACGATTTTTATCAGCCCATGATCTAAATACTTTTTCCGGCGAAAATCCCTCCGCCCTGATGGCGTTCGTAATTTCAGTCTTGATGATATATAAAAAACCGTTATCTTTATAGCCGATGATTGGCATACTGCTTTTTTTATTAAAATCCGAGGCCGCCTGGAACCGTCCCTCGTTCGCAGCGATCCAGTCCTGCAACCAGGCCCAGGCCCGCTCGGACTCATCGGCTTCCGCCTTCCCCGCCAGCAACTCTATGATCGTGTCGCATACTGCTAGCGATCCGACTATAGCCGCCTGCTTATCTTCGGCAAAAATCCATTGCGAAACTAGGTAATCCGCTACACATACGCAGGCCATGGCGTCCATATGGGCGTCTAATTTATCCGGGTATTTCTCCCGCAGCGCGTACCGTGTCTTATTGTACAAATCCCGAATTTCATCGTGATTGGCGCCAAGCAGCATTTCTATAAACAGTTTTCCTGCGTGGCCGTGATTCTGCGCTGTAACGCGATATAAATCACTCGCAAAATTCTTTGCATTCGCTAGCGGCCCGCCGTGAAACTCTATGACACGGGTTACAACACCACCGCGGCTATTCCCCCGCACAAATGGTGTCTCGCCGTTACATATGGCTATAGTCCGCCAGCTGGCCGTTTTCTGAAGTCCTTCCTTGCGGGCTCGCCCCCGGCCTTTGCCTTCGGCTAACATATAAGTCAAATTGTCCTGTTCACCTTTTTTCTTATCAGTCAGTACTTCGTATTCGTTGATCCCGATCGGCATGTCCGTAAAGAGCTCGGCAATTCGTTCTACGAAAGTACTTGTCTGGTTGAATGTTTGTTTTAATGCGTCCGGATCTCCCCAGGCTGAAAGCGCTGCGTATAGTGCCGCTGACTTACCATCTGCAGTCGTACCCCAGTTATAAATCAGGAAAATACGCTGCCCGACGATTTTTAGAAGCGGCGCCGCAAATGCAGCTGCTAAAATAAATCTTGCTTTTTGGTGGGTACGCAGTTGACGCATGGCTTCAATCCACGTCCCAAAATCGCCCTTTGATTCGAAGCCCGCAACAGCTGATTCTAGCGCCGGATCACCAACGTCTAAGGTATAGCCGCTATTCGTACCGGGTAAAATAAACTTAGAGTTTTTATCGCGCCAGCCTAGTTTAGCGACACCAGTTTTGTCCGGAATTTTCTCGGCATTGGTTGCCTCCAGCGCCGAAAGCCACTTTGTAAGGCCTCTTGCCATTTCAGAGTTTATAGTTAGGCCTGAATCTGTTAAACACATGACCTTTTTGGAATCAAACACCGTTGACTTTGGCAGCACGACTTGCCGCCACTGACCTCGGTGCGTTTTGAATGCAACGACGGCTTTTTCCTGGCCGGAATCGATATTATAGATTCTTTCTGTGATAAGTACTGGAACATAAGATACCTTCGTAATTTGTTCGCCACGATCAGTGATTTTTTTCATCGAAACACCGTTCTGGTTAAACAGCCACATAAAGTAATTAGACGACGCTGCAGGCAATCTAAGATCGATCGGAACATCTTGAACGGTACCGGATAACATCTGACCTTCGGCGTCTTCCTGACCTCCGCCGTCGATGACGGTAAAGCCTGCACTTTCTCTTTTTTGCTGTGCTAGTTCGTGTCGAAACGTATTCAAATTCAGCTGACCTTTGCAACGCTGATAAAATGCATCATAATCAGCTGGTGATTGTTTTTGTAAGATAGCCAAAGCACCCAAGGTTTCCGGGTTGTAAACGGATTCCGGCGATGGTACGGCTATCTTTTTTATTTTTGCCTTTGCTTGTGGTAAAGTTCCGAGCGACCATCCAGCTGGCGCCTTCATTCCGCATCCACTCGCCGGACAACCTTGGAATCCTAAGCTTGCCTTAATATACTCACAACTTTGGGGATTCATGGCGGCAATAGCTTCATCGATTTTCTTATCAGTGTCCGCCTGATTGTATCGCTCTGGATCCATCGCAGAAAGCTGATGTGCCGCCTGCTCACCATCCGTGGCCCGAACTATGTTTGTCAGCGCGGCCAGCCATTCGTCATAGCTGATCGATTTAGCATTCAACTGGCAGTGTTGCAAAAACATGCAATTCGATAACATATATTCCGCAGGTCCATCGGTCGGCCGACGCTCAAATGCAGCTGTTCTGTTTTTCCGTTCCGGTTGCATAACAACTTCAGGCAAAATATCTTCAAAGTCAGAGGGATTATATCGGTTTTCACACTGATCGATCACGCTGGACATGACCGCCCGTTGCGGAATTTTAAAGTTTACCGTACCAGGTAGACGCATGACTCGAGATAAATCAAAAGTAGCATCAAGATGCCAACCTGCTGCCGTCGCTCGTTGCCGAACGTAGGCCTGTAATCGCGTTAGCAAGTTCTTAGCGGCCACTTTTTCCTCTGGGTTATCAAAATACCAACATTCGCGAAAAATCCACCAAGCGTGAATACCATAGCCGGAATGAACAACCAATGACGGCCGTAATTCTGGCAGAATGGTATAAGCTTCTTCGACCGATTTCGGTAGGTTTTCTTTCGCGTGGGCGTCTTTATCCAGGATATCAATATCTATCCATAGCGCCGGAATGCCGATAATGTCATCATCGCCCGGTTTTTTATTGATCGCGTTTGTCGTAATTCCCGGCGTAAAATAAATATTTTGATCAAACGGTACGCTAGGCATTGTAAGATTCTCAATCGGCACTGATTGGGCAGCTGCAGCTGGCAACGTAAATATTTCAGTAAAACCGGAATCGGCATTTTCATATATAGTTTTTAAGAAGGTTATCGCGTCCATGGTATCACTGCCTATCTGAGCCAGACTAATCGTTTAGAGGCCCTGGTTACTCCGGTATATCGCCAGCGGGCCTGAAACAGCGGATCTTTGCTGTCATACCAACTGTCGTCATAAAGTAAAACATTATCCCATTCGCTGCCCTGAGAAGCGTGACAGGTAATGCAGTAAGCGAACTGGAAGATAATCCCTTTCATATGACCGCGGGCTTGTTTCGTTTCCCATAGCGCCGCTGGATTATATTTCAGTTCTTTAAATTCGGCCGTTTCTTCAAAAACCGGCCGAAGATTCAAAACGTGCTCAACTCCAGAAATCGGGGATGACTTCCAAGGAACATTTTCTTTTTTCGGCCGAGTTTCAATATGTGTGCAGTAACCGATCAGGCCATTTACCAAAGCCGTAGGAAGTTTTCCGTCAAAGAGAACCTGATCCCAAGCATTTTTCTTGCAAATAAGCTTATCCCCGACAACAGGAAATTCGCCATAAAATCCGAGCATGAGGCGAGCCTGGCGGTTCACTTTTTCTACTGTCGCATTGCGGCCGGCAATGATCTGATCGGCCCAGTTGTACATATCTTGTTGGTATTCATCGCGGATAATTTCTTTTGGCATCTGCCAGATACAGCCAGAATAACTCTCATTATCCTTAAGCGGCTTCTGTTTCCTGATTTTTTCTGCCAAGTATGCAATGGCGCTGCCTTCATCCTGGCGCATGATTTCTTCAAGCGTTACGTCCGGATTTGTAAGCAAATCAGATTCATCCCCGTTAACCGGGGGCAGTTGGAAAGGATCTCCAACTGCGATAATCGGTATATTGAACGAAAGCAAATCGCGAAGGATTTTCGTATCGACCATGCTGGCCTCATCAACCAGGATGATCGACGGCCGCGGCGTTAAATTTTCTTTCAGCTCCGTGACAAGTTTTTTCTTGAATTTTATCTGACCGAATTCATTTTCATAAGGAATTTGCTTAACTTCGGTATTGTAAATCAATTGGTGGATCGTCGTGGCTGGCATGCCTCGCTGCTGCATGACCAGGGCGGCTTTGCCTGTATAAGCGCAAAAAGCAATATTGGTATCAGCTAGATCTTCCGCAATGATCGAGGAGAGATATGTTTTCCCGGTACCGGCATAGCCTGCGATTTTAAATATCTGCTCGTTGCCGTCAGACCACCATTTTTTAGCCCGTTCGAATCCGGCCTGTTGCATTCTGTTAAGCATTGGTTTCACTCCTCTCGTAAGAGTTTTAACGCATCGTCAGCCGATCTGACTACACCTGCCTTGGCTCCAAGATTATTCATTTGCTTAATGAAATTTATCTGAGCAGGTCGAATGCGACCTTTAGCAGTTTTTACTTCCATGAAAACAGGACGCGCACCGATTGGCGTCGGCTGTACTACAAATAAATCTGAGAATCCTTCCGGCAATCCCGTCTGAAACGGCCGCGGTTTTATAATTGTGATGGATCCATCGGAATTTTTTATAATTTGCTCTCCGGTCCAAACCGATCCGACATTGGTCCGAAAAGACACGCCAAGGCCGTTTTGAGAAATGGCGATGCGGATCTGATTTTGTATATCATGTTCAGTCACTGTGTTTCGCGGCCTCCTGTTCAATAATTAGCCGCTCATATCTTCCAATAGCTCCTATGGCGATAATAGCCTCTTCTGATGGAATTTCTTCGCCGTCAAACTCTATCGTATGAGGAGCTATTTTCTCTAGGGCCTGACGCAGTATAACAATTTGTTGCCTAAATTCATCACGACTACGTATTACCTTTTGTATCTCTGAGCAATGATTAGCAATAACCGAATCCCTAACAGTTATCTGTTCCTCAGCTGCTGTTAACTTTTCTTGAAGCTCAGCAATAATCTTGTCTCGCTCATCAATAGCGTTCAGCGCAACATCAGTCATTCTATCCACAGGTGTTTTATTCACCGCTTACCACCACCCTTTCATTTGCATCAGGCCCTTCCCCATACTCTTCGGCACATCTTTGAGAGTTAGGTATCATATAAACGCAACCGTCGCCAGTTACAGAGCATGTCCACCGACAATCATCAGGATCAAAACTTGCGCAATTACAACTCATTTTTTACCGTTCCTTTCCAATCTAATTTCATCTAAAAATTTTACAATTTTATACGCCACAAATAGAAGAAGCGGCATAGCGCAAATCTGGTAAAATGCTAAGACTAACTTACCCTCTTCCGTCATTTGCGACCTCTTTCAATAATTACTGCGCCAGTATCAGACCGTTTCACTTTTAACTTCAATATTTTTAATTCATCACCGGATATACGATCTTTAAGGCTATTCTCTTCACTTAAAAGCAACTCGCCTGGATTATTTTTCGCTTTAGCAAATACTCTATCGATAAATTCCTTTTCGCTATCGTCAAAAGTTCCAGAATACTTATAAGTGACCAGAACATCAACTTTTATCACTTTGCCACCTCGCTTAAAATCTCGATGCCCCGATCATAATACAATCCGTCAGGTTCTTTCGACGCCTTTATATGCCAGATATCCCCATTCTGATAGGCTGGATATAAAATCCAACATGGAGTTGCTTCCTGTCGCCATGTTACAGTAAATTCAGCGCAACAACCTTGGGACCACGCCTTTACTTTCATGCCCTCATATATTTCATTTCCGTTTTTGTCTCGTACGCCGATAAATTCACCTACAGTTTCCGGCTTAACCTTGGCTCTCATCACTGGCCGTGGCATATTCCAATCAGCAAATCCTGGAAACAAAATAAAATGATCAAGCGTTTCAACTTTTCGGGATTCATCTTTATCGATTACAATGCACTGTATTGGAGGAAATTCTCTATAAAAATATCCATATACCCATTTATCGCTATCAACGCACTGGCCGCGATATTTTTTATCCATCATTCTATCCAACCAGCTTTCCGAGCGCCGACCGAGCTGCTTCAATGTTTTTTGCTTCCGTATTCAAAGTATCAACCTCGGCCATGAGCGCCGTTATTTTTTCGGATAACACCGTTTCTTTCTTTTCCAGTTCCGAAAGAACAAATTGAACGGCGATATCGACCGTAAGCTCTGGTGGCTTGGCTTGCGGTGGTTGTGCAACCTCCGGCTTGGTAATTACCACCTTTTGAGGTTGAAACAGTGGTTTTAAGCCATACTTATCAAAGTACTGGTAGATAGTTTCCTCGGAAGTATTAAATCCGGTCGCAATTTCTTTCACCCAAAGGTGACCACTTAAGCACAATTGCAAGCGTTCTTTGGTTATTTCGTTGACTGTATCAGCATCGCAACATTTCAGAGCATTTTTCGGATTGATACCACGATCTAGCGCTTCACTAAAATTCATTCCGGGCCTCCCCTTTATTCCGTATTTTTCACATTCTTCCGGCGTCGCATATCTACTAATGACGGGACTTTCCCACTCTGCAGTCACCTTCGCTTCAGTTTCAGCTTTTAAAACTTTAATCCCGAGCCGATGAGAGTGAGGCGACTTACCGTGTGCCATATTTAAACACCTTCTTGCTTTTTAGCTGTAGCTTTTAAGGCTTTTTCAAATAAACCATTACTAATTTTTCTAATCCGTTGGAACTCATGACTTGCAGGATCATGTTGCGGCCCCAGCCACTCCTTGGGAGATTTATTTAAGGCGCCTTTATATGCATTAAAAGAATTGTCTGCTTGCAGTTTACGGACAAACTCGGGAATTGGTTTTTCTGACAACAAAACCTCTCGTAACCGCCGATGGTCCATATTTAACAATGTATTGAATGCAAGCATAGCCCAATAGCATTCGGCATAATTCGGTTGATTTCCATCTTTGGTACTCTCGATTATTTCGTAGAGCGTACGGATCGGTCGATCAGTAGCCTGCAACTCGGAAATTTGTTCGTTCAGTGCTTGGGCCTGTAGCTCGGCACCTTCGGCTCTAGCTTTTAATATCTTATTTTCTTTTCTAAGCATTTCAAGTTCAGTTGCATCATTCGGGTCCCAATTCTTACATGGAGTATCAGGATCTTCAATGATTTCACCACTATAATCACATTTCAGTCGATCATCGTTAGGGCTCCACCAATCGAGCATGTTGTAACAATTGTGGCAGGACTTTTTTATATCACTCATATCTCACACCAACCGTTCTGACATTCTAGTAATCAATTTTGCTGTGGCCTGCTTGTACTTGCTTTTGGAATCTTCGTTCTGAATTTTTTCAAGAGAATCAAGCAGACTGTCAAAGCCTTTCACTAACTGGTCAAAATGCACTCTGTAAGTCAGAACAGCTGTATCAGCAGGCTGTGCCGCCGATTTTACCTGTTCCCGAAGTTGCTGCAGTTCTTGCTCTACTGCTTCCGGAATCTTTTCGACCACGGCCGGTTCTAGGGTAATCGGTTCTTGGATTTTTTGATTCAACTCCTCGACTTTGGCCTTAGCCTCAGCGAGTGCGGTTTCTAATTGCTTGATTTTCTCATCAGATTCGCCTGATTGCTGAGATTCTTCAAGTAGGCTTGCTAGCTGTTCTTCCTTTAACTTGGCTTGCTCACGCTCTTTCTCTAGCGCCTCTTGCAGTTTTTTGCGCTCAGCCGTTTCCTTCGCCAGCTTTTTCTCGGCTGCAGCCTGAGCCTTAATAGCCTTGTCCCGCTCTTTGATCGCCTGCTGTAGCTCCCGCGTGGACATGTCCTGCACATTGTTATCGGAAACAAATTGCTCCCGCTCATCTTCCGGCAATTCCAGTAAGGCGACAGCTTGCGTATAGCTCAAATTGGCAAGCGCTTGCGATTTTGAATTGTCACCGAAGAGGGCCGTTTGATTGGCGCCATACTCTTCGAATATCCTCATCAGATTGCTGGCTGTTCGCTGCGAATAATCGACCGATTCTTTCAGCCAGCTTCCCCACTCGCCATGGCCGACGATTGTTTTTGCTTCAAGCAGCCGGCGCCCAATTTCGATACTGTTATATAAGACGATATTTCGCGTTTGCTCTTTTATACTATTGATCTCTGTCGCGATGATCGGCAGAGATCTCGTTGAAACCTCACCCATAAACTCTCCCCCTCTATTGTTTTTATGATGCTACCGTTTCTGCTGGTGATAGACGGCGAAGGAATTCATTTGCGAACTTTCTTACCTCCGCTGGTGCGGTGCAGTCGCTATATCCGTACAACTGCAAGATCTTCAGTTGCCGCATATCTATCTCCATCGTGAAAAATGGTTTACTAGGCTCTTCTGTTCGCCGCACAAAGAACACCATACGTTTTCCCTTTAAATGATTTTGATAATAAGAGTCGCCACCAACGCAATGATTCAATGACTGTCCTTCAGCTATAAATTCACTGCGTGTTTTCGGGAAGACAATACAATAATCTCCCTTGGCATATTCCTTCATACCTGCGTACAGTTTTTCTCTAGCCTGGGCAAAATTTTCATCTTCTAGCTTGTGCTTTACTTTGTTAAACCTTTCCAAAATAACGTCATGAGCTATTTTAATATTGCTAGGGAATCGTATAGATTTACGTGAAAGGTCAACTCCAAGGGACTTACTCATGCTTATATAGTCCTTGTACCATATAATTAAGCGGGAACTGTCTTTCTGCCCGATTACTTGTTTCTGTTTTGTGAAATAATTGGCAAAGCGTTCAAAACTCATCGAATCCAAAAGATCAATAATATCGTCTGAATGTCCATCAAATTTTAGCGTCCTGAATTTCGCAAAACTTTCTTCAGCTACCCATGTTCGTGACGATTTTACAATTTCGTGTTCGAAGCGAGTGATGTTAAATTTACGATACAAGGGCAAATATTGTTTACTAACCCCTAGGACATCCGAAAAACTTTTTCCGCATAATTTTTCCACATAAAAACTGGACGTGGCCGCGATCTGAGTAAGCCCAAGTTTGAATAGATATTCTGCTGATGGGATATTTTTTAAATTGTCGAGCAGCCGCACAAAAGATAGTTCTCCTGCACCACGCAATCCTTCTACAAGATTCACATGATAATAGGTTTGTCCGAATACCTCTGTGATGTTATTAGAATACACATGGGTCTGACTGTAATTAACTTCCCCGTTTCTTTTACGAAACCAATTCCAGCCCCAACTCATACTTGATTGGTATGAATATGCATATATCACTGGCCCTGATGAGCTGTGGAGATATAGATTATAGTAATAGTCATCAAAGCTATATTGATATTTGGGTGAACCATTTAAAAACGTACGTTCCACATTAGTCCACCGGAGCAGCAACTGCCCTTCAAATTTATGGGCAATACAAATTTTTGCTTTATTGGTAATAGTGCTTTTTACCCATGCTCCACGGTACCGTATCGTTATGCCGCATTTTGGACAAGTATCTATGTCTCCAGATTTTTTCCCTTTGTTCATTGTGAATTGTTTCTTGCAATGAGCGCACACGCAATGACGTTTCCCTTTGATCAGCTTATCCATAAAGATATAGCTGTAATTAAAGACATGTTGCTCACAATAGTTTGGCAAATCAGCCGGATAATCGGGATACATGGCAAAGTGCTCTTGCATTTTTGCGTATTTTCGTTCCATTGCCTTTTGACTTTTTTCGGAGTAGATATTACTAATAAACCCATTAAGTATGGAGCCAAGGGCGCGACTATATCCGCCAAGAAAATTCCTCGCGATTTCCGCATCCTCATCGGTGCTGACAATTCCCAAATAACTTCCGTATCCCAAAACCGAATCCAGTAATTTCATGAGCCATATTTTTGTCGGCCATTCATTGCAAATTAATGCATTTTTACCATCAGAGAAAAAGCGAAGTTTCAAATCGCGGCTTTTTTTATCAAATACATCTGCGACCAAAATTTTGCCACAATGAGGTAATTTAACAACTTGTACCGTGCCAACAAAAGAGTAATTTTTTACATCGTCTTTGCTTAAGTGTGGATAGGCAAGTACTGGTATCTCGCTCAGTTCACTTTTTACAAGCACTTTAACCGCCTCCTATAGCAGATCGTCCAGCGAAATGCTGAAATTCGATTCTGTCTTAGGAACTGACTGTATTTGTGGAACGGTCGGCGCCGGTGCGAGTGCATCGAGCTTCGGCTTTACTCCCAGCTTCGCATCTACGCCGAAATATTCCAGAACGATTTCAAATCCTTCCTGATCGGTAAGAATCGCGTAGTTACCGGACTTTTTCTTTTCAGCCGCCTTTCGCATGGCATCAAGGCTTTTCAAAACCGTTTTATCTTTATCGGCAAATTTCTCAGCAGATTCCGGATTCTGCTCAATGTACCCGATCAGGAATTGACCGATCATCTTTACATACGGATTACTCTTTTCCTTTTCGATTTCCGCATTTATCTTTTGAATCGCTTCATTCATCATAATCATCTCCATTCAGGGCGGCCCGAAGGCCGTCCATTATTTTTTCATGATCCTTTCCAAATTCAGCATCAATCAAGGCGTTTATGATCGAGTTTTCTAGGCAGCTGATTCGACGGCCCGCAAACACCGCTGTCATGACGAAACCAGCAAGGCACGATAAAATGGCTATTGAAATAATTTTCCAAACAGCGATTGTCATGACAACACTTCTTTCACGGACTGCAACGGACGACCCCATTGTTTTCCTTTTTCATCAAGGTACCGATTCAGCTCTGCTGGAGTCATCTGAATCGATCTTACAGGAGGCTGGCTATATTCACGCCGATCGTGAGGAGCAAAACCAGGAATGACTTTATCACTGCGATTCCGTTCAGCTTCGATCGTGGCGGCGATAATCGGAGTCATTTTTTGACGTGTTTTCCGAATCATCATTTCGCATCAACCGCCTTCCAGTATGTGATTTTCAGCCTGTCCCCCGGGTAAATCATGACATGCGATTCCCTGTCCTTTAGCAAATCATAATTATGTTCGATAATCCCTTCCCTAAATTCCAAGAAGTCACGACGCGTGCCAGTGTTTTTACGGATATATTCACTGGCTATGCCGTCGATCGTATCACCGGGCTGGACCACATAGGTTTCCTCTACGAACTGAACTGGCTGTTCCTTAAATCCGCACTGCGTTGAAACGATGACCACTGCAACAAAAATCAAACCAATAACGTAAACAATGTCATGCGCTATATACTTTTTCATTGCGTACCTCCGAACGGAATTTTTTTAAGTTCACACATTTTACGAACCCAATTCGGGTTATATCCTCTGGCTAAAGCAATTTGCTCTAAAGTCACCACGTTCCGAGCTTTTCGGATTTCTTCTTTCCGCTTTTTCTTTTCGATCTGGATGACCTCGGCCAACTCACCATCGCGCTGTTTAATTTCGGCCTGCTGCTCGACTGTGTAAACATGCTTGCAGTACGGGCAAATCGGAGCGGGGCTATGGGCGCCGAAACACTTCGGACAAATCTTCATTGGGATTTCGTGCCGTTCCCTCGGTCGCTTCTTTTTAGATTCCAGGGACCACTCCCTGTCCTCATCCGGCAGACCGTGCCGATACACATTTCCGACATGATCAATAATCACAGCAACTTTATCAGGATTATTGTCGTCGCGTCTCATGGCGCGCATGGACTGCTGAATAAATAACGTTAGGGATTGTGTCGGCCGCGCCAATATAACTGCCTCCATAGCTGGAACGTCAAAGCCTTCGCTGATCAGGTCCACGTTGCAAATAATTTTTATAGTACCGTTACGAAACGACTCAATCGCAGCATCCCGAGCGATTGCAGGTGTCTCTCCATCGATGTGCATCGCAGGAACTCCAGCTTGCCGGAATGCCTCGGCAGTGTGTTGACTATGCTCTAAGCTGGCGCAATAACATACGGCCCTGGCGCCTGGCGCGAGCTTCTGGTACTGCTTGATCAGATCACCTATGATTTCGATCTTATCCATCCGAAGAGCCACGTCAGATTGCTTGTAATCGCCATAGACTACTTTCAACCCGTCAAGATCAGCTGCTACAGGCGGGGAATAATATCGATACGGTGCTAAGTTGCCGCTTTCAATGAGAGCTTTGACTGACGGTCCCATAATTAACGATTCGAAAATATCGCCTAGGCCTTGCCCACCCATTCTGGCTGGTGTAGCCGTTAGTCCAACGACAAGAGCTTCTGGAAAGACTTCTAGGAGTTTTCGCCATGTTCCGGCCGTCGCATGGTGGGCTTCATCCAAAATGATCAATTGAGGCTGAGGAATCTTGGCGGCTCGCTTGACTACCGTCTGAATACTTCCGATCTGGATCGGCTCACCTAGCGCCTGCGGAAAGCTCGGGGCAATAATTCCATGGGATACATTTAATTTTTCAAAAGTCGATGACGATTGACGAATCAGTTCTTTCCGGTGCACCACGAACAGGGTATTGTTTCCTTTTAATTTTGCTTGTGCGCTCATGTAGGCCATTAAAACGGTCTTTCCTGCACCGCACGGAGCAACTATACACGTCCGTTGTTTCCCGTTCTGGAACTCAATTCTAGCGCCATCAATTAGTAATTCTTGGTATGGTCTAAGGCTAAACAAGAGTAAAATCACCTCCAAGAGGGTAAAAAGAGGCCCGTCCAAAATGAATCAGACGGGCTATGTTTAATTAAAACGGAACGGCCGACGCCGGTGCGTTTGGAGCTGCAGCTGGCTTAACGACCTGCCAGCCATTCGGCCCGTTCTGCCATACGTTACCGTTGGCATCCGTCATATATTGCTGTGGTTGTGGTTGCGGAGCTGCAGCGGGAGCAGCTGGCGGCGCTGTCGGAACACCTGGTACCGCAGGCGCTCCATAAGGAGGAGCCGCATAACCACCAGGAGCTGCAGGCGGTGCTCCGTAACCCGTCGGTGGTACTGGTGGCGCGCCTGTTCCATATGTCGGTGCTGCAGCGGGAGCAGCTGGCGGTGCTGACTGTTGTTGTTTTGGTTCAATAAATTCAATTTGACTAACGGCGACTTGCCAATTTCGGCGCTGCTGACCTTGATTGTCTGTCCACGCTTGCTCTTCCATACGACCGCAAACACCAAAGCGATGTCCTTTTTGGCAGGAATTAAGAATCATTTCAGCCTGTTTGCCAAACGCCGTGCAACGGAAAAAACTAGCCTGATCTTGCCCTCGATTATCGGCAAGCGTGAAATGCGCTATTACTTTGCCGTCATTAGTCGTTTTGCTTTCCGGATTATCTGTAAATCTTCCCAAAATCGTGATTGAATTCATGTTATTGACCTCCATTTTTTGATTGAGCATAGTTATAAAACTCTAAGTAAATCGCATAGCATTCTTCTACCGTTAAATCAGTCGGAGCTTTTTGGAAACGTTGCTGAATCCATCCAGGCAAGCCAGCAGGATCCCATCCCGACTGCCTCCAGACACCAATGATCTCAGCCTCATAGCCTTTTAGTCCAAACGAAACAGAAGGCTTAAACTGTTGCTGATCGGTAACCGGATCAGCCTCAGGATCGTTCCCGATCGGAATGTTCAGCAGCTTGCACCAAGCGTTTTTCATGGCCATGGTCTGCGCTTTGGCAACTGCCTTATCGCCTGGATCTGTGCCGCTCCCCTCGCAAGTTGTCATGCAGTACTCTCCGGTTTCCACATCAATAACCTGCAATGACACTCGGGACCGTACGTATTTCCATGTAGCACCTTTGGCCGTCACGTAATTTGATTCCGCAATTGTTTCAAACTGGGGAACAGAAACGATCTTTAAAGTGACCATTTCCTCCTGTACCCGATCTGACACAGCTTCATAACTGAGGTATTTATAGCGAAGTTCTTTCGAGTCAACGTCCTTCTGCATATAGGGAATTTTAGCCATGAGCTGCAATAGCTTCTCTGCGATGGCCTTACCTGTGAAAAATTGGTCCACTATTTCAGCTCCTTCACTGTCATTTTGTCAGGCTGTTCTATCGCAACTATAAAATCAAGAATCTCGCCGTCGCCGGAAATAACTTTTCCTTGCGATGTCACAGCTAAAGTTTCCTTAAACGCAGTCCAGTCAGCCTTTTCTTCTGTCTTAATGAGGTCCGGGCAGGTCTGCCGTACATAACCAATCAATAATTCATTTTTGCCATTTACCTCTTGACCGCCGATATAAAACTTGGGATCAGCAGATCGAAAACTAATTTTTCCAGCCGGAAATGATACCGTCTTGGATTTTCCTGTAAGATGCAGCACGGCGTAAGGGCGAAGTTTCTCAAGGAAAAAGCTGATACTGCTTTCGTTATTTTCTTTTTCTTTATCGCGCCAAGTGGAAATTTTATTGATTTCCGTATCGGCAAGCTCATCAATATTTTGATTTTTCTTCTGTAAATCCTGAATTTTCCGGATCGCCCAATTGGCCTTCTCATCAGTATCAATTACAAATTTTTGATCAGGAGCGTCTTCCGTGCGATCTAAGAGCTGTTCATCAAGAAACTGGTCTAGCGACTCGGTTACGTCCATCAGGAATCGCTCCTTTGCGTCTGATTAATAACGGTATAAATGATGCCGTGTTCCGCCAGAAACCCTTTAAACATCTGAGCTTGCATAATCGTGATACCAGGCAAGCTTAATACAACATCCCACCGCGGCGGCATCACTGGCGGCATTGGCGGAATCGCTGTAGGAATAAATTCTGGAACAGGTGAAGTCATCACAGATACTTCGATTACACCCGGAAGCAGGTCCATCGGTGGTAATGGTGGATCACAAGAAACTGAAATCGGTGGGGCCACGGGTAAATCACTGATCATTTCCGTAGCTGCAGCCCTGGCTTCAATATTTTTTCGGTCATGGCAAGCCTGAATAATTACATTAGTAATTTCCGGTAGAGGCGTATCCGTGAGCAGTTGCTCCACGTCTTCCGGCGTGACCGGCGTCTTTAATCCAGTGGACTGCGAATGTACTTCGCACAGACTCGCAATAAGGTCGGCGCGCTGCACTTTCAATTTTTCAGCTTCATCGTAGGCATTCTGCTGGCTCAATAACTCATCCAACACCTGGACGATTTCTTTTTTACTTGACGATAGCCGAGCCGATCGGTTTGTCCACTTGCTCTGAATCGCAAAACGTCCAACATATTCCGGACGAAGGCCTAAGTTGTAGGCAGTTTTTTCAGCGAAGTCCAACAGATCGCTCTCAGCCTTGCATACTCTCTCGTTTTCGTACTGTAGAATCTGTTCTTTCAGTGGCCTTTCAGCTTCTTCCACCAAGGCCTGCAATTCTTTTACTTGGGCCTCAAACTGCTTATAAGGAATTTCCAGACGTTTTTTTACTTCTTTACGAAAGCCATCAATTTTTGTGCGAACCCCGGCAATTTCTTTCTGAGCAACTTCCATTTCCTTTAAGTTTTCTTCAGTAACAACTAGGCCGTGATACTTGGCTATATACTCCTGAACGTTTGCCTTGATTTCGGCAAAGTTCCATTCGAAATCATGAACTTCTTTTATAACCTGTAATTCCAAGAAAAAAGCCTCCTTGTGAATAATTTTTCTATTGCTTGCATATCATAGATTGGGAAGTATTGGCCGTTGGTTCAGTCAAAATTTTTTTATTAGAGCACTCGGCACAAACTAACCGATCGCCCTCAAACCGAAACTCGGCTCCGTGCGGCCGTAAAATCCAACCGCATTCCTGGCAGCGGATGAATTTGATCTTGCGCTTCATGCTGGAACCACCATCTTTCGTGGTTCCATATAGATTACGACTAAGCCGTCAGCCCATATGACTCGGCCAATTTCATGCCAGCCTCGGCGGGACCATTTCGGCAAATCGCGAGAATTTGTTTGAATCATGATCGCCTCCTGTGCTAATATAAGGATAAGTGAATTGTTTTACCCCAGAATCGTCGACGCGCCAACGTCGGCGGTTCTTTTTTTCATGAATGGAATTTGACAACTGAAGCGGTCGGTGCAAATTCTGACCGGCTTTCTCGTAAACGGATTGATCACAACACGAAAATCCCTGTTATGGCGCTTTTGACCGCAAGTCTGGCAACGGTGCAGCTTCATTACTCGCTAACCCCCTTTGCCTATTTTCTTTGTTCAATGCCCGGATAATGTCCTGATCGGTGCATATTTTGTACCGGACCAACTCATCACCATAAAACCACCAGCCACTAATGCGATACCGAAACATTTTAGTTAATGACCGCATATAATCTTCCTTATTAGCGAGTTCTGGCTCAGAGCATTGGTTAACAATACAGATTCCATGATTTTCGAGAAGTCGGACTTGCTCACTGATTTGCTGATCTGTACCTCGGTTGAGACAGTATGGCATTCAGATTCCCCTTTCACGTGTTTTTTGATCGCTTCGCGCAGTTCCTGATCGGCCACAATACTTTCCACGTAACAGCTTGAATCTTTTCGCCGCGACCAGTGGATCACTGACTGTTCAAGGTTGCGAAGTCTGGTTAATTCCGCTGACATCGCATGGACTGGACACGTTTGCATAGATTTCACCTCCTTTCGTAGGAAATGAATGGATTTTGTCGAAACCTCCAGTAAAGGAGGTGATGCTGATGAAACAATTTGTTCAATCCCATGGTGCTATTATTTGTCTCAGTGGTCATGTAATTGCAAGCTCAGATGAACACATACAAGCACATGCACTTGATACTAATTGTGAAATTTGCGGTTCTGATTTAATAACCAATTGCCCTAAATGTAAATTTCCGATTAGAGGAACATCATTCCACTGCATCGCGAGACAATTATCTAACGGGATAAATGCTTTTGGAGAATCAAATGGATCCCGAACTCAAATTACAAAATCACCGATTGGGCCTTTCAAAAAGCCAGCACATTGCTATCATTGTGGAGACCCTTATCCTTGGACAGAAGCAGCAGCTAGAGAGTTCGAGGAAATTATTGAACTATCTGATGAATTAGACGAAGTAGAAAAAGCCATTCTTAAAGAAAAATTTCCGTTCCTTATCTCCGAACAACCCGGAACGATTTCTGCCGCATTACAAATTAATAAAATTCTTAAACCAGTTATGCAAACAACAGGAGCTGCTTTAAAATCTGCTGTCGCATCAAAAATTGCAGGTTCAGCGTTAACTTATTTAGGCTGGAAATAACGAGTATCCATACTCTTTTATCAAGTCTGCTGTTGACGGACATTCAGCATGTCCACAATTAAAGGGATGCCCTACTTTCCAGCAATCACAGATTTCAACCATTTTCTTAGAACACTTTGCACAAAAATTCCCTCTGGGAACACGTTGATCACAATAGGGACAAATAATCTCTTCACCGCTTACACCAGTGGAGGGATTATTTTTTTCGTCTTGCGCCATGATCATGCTCCTTTCTCGCCATTTTCTAGCCATTCGATAATTTGATACCCAACGAAACGAAGTTGTTTACCAACTCGTTTAAACGGAATCTTATTCTGCCGAACAAGCTCATAAATCGTATCATCAGATACCTGAAGCATATCGGCGACTTGTTGAGCAGATAGAATATCTTTCTCAGTAATAGTTTTCATATGTTCCCCTCCCTATGTAGTGTAAACACAACAAACTATACAAAAAAAATATCTTCAACCCGCTTATCTAATGCTTTAGCAATACGAATAAGAATCTGTCCACCTGGCTCAGCTTTACCACGCTCCACTTGTGATAAGTAAACGCGGTTAATTTTCGCCTTTTCGGCAAGAACACTTTGACTCATTCGTTTGCTTTTACGAATCGAAGCAATACAATTATTCATGGTCACCACCCTTTGTTGTGTATGCCTTACAATCAAAATATAGCACAATTTTATTTTTTCTGTCAATCATAAACAACAAAATTTTTAAAACCCCTTTATTTTTTGTTGTGTATAGACTACAATATTATCCAGGAGGTGTTTTTGATGTCTAACCAGTTAGGCAATTACATTAGAGAAAAGAGGGGAAAAACGTCATTAAGAGAGTTTGCTGCGCGTTGTGGAATCAGCCATACTCATCTAGATACCATTGAAAAGGGATATGATCCTCGTACACTAAAAAGGTATCCAGATAAATCTCCTGCGAGAGTACAGCCTTCACTTGACGTATTAAAAAAGATCGCTGCAGGTATAGGTGAAGATGTTGAATATCTGATTATTTTAGAAATG
This sequence comes from uncultured Pelosinus sp., assembly GCA_900550105.1. Classification (GTDB taxonomy): domain Bacteria; phylum Bacillota; class Negativicutes; order UMGS1260; family UMGS1260; genus UMGS1260. Next base: position 1,615 of record URQW01000012.1, on the reverse strand, counting down.
GAAGATAATAAAAATAATAGCGAATCAGAAATTGCATTAAAAGTATCAGAATCTGCTTCTCCTTATGAAATCTCGTCGACTGAAATTACTGATATTCTAAATCAAAAAACATTAACCCATCACGGGAAACAACTATCTGAGTCTGATATCGAGAAATTAAAAAAGGCCCTTGATCTAATCCTCTGGGAATAAAATGGAGGTGATATTTTTTGTCAGTTCAAAAAAAGGGCGATGCCTACTATGCCGTAATAATGTATCGCGATGAGTTTGGTAAAAAGAAATACAAATGGATCAATTTAGATACAACAAGCCAACGAAAAGCAGAGAGATTAGAAAGACAGATTAGAAGCGATTTTGAGCGCGGAGCCTTATCTTTCGCGGAGAAAGTGACTGTTGATAAATATTTGAATCGCTGGTTAGAAACAAGTATCAAGCCTCCTAACAGACGAAATTCCACATACGAAAATTACAAATGCATAGTTGATAACATTAATAAAAATTTAGGTCATATTCTTTTTGATAAGCTAAAGCCATTTGAAATCCAAGAACATCTTACTAGAGAGCTAGAACGAGGATTGAAGCCGACTTCAGTCAAACTACAATATTCGATACTGAACGAAGCATGTAAAAAGGCTGTGCGGTGGAAAATATTGCAGGACAACCCTTGTGAAGGAGTTGATCCCCCAGAAAAAAATAAACCTAACAGCGGAGCTTACACTCCATCCCAGGTTGATATTTTGCTTGATATATTTCAAAAGACCCCTTTTTACTTGGGAATCCTGCTAGGAACACTGTGCGGGTTACGACGCGGTGAAATTTGCGGTTTACGATGGGAAGACATTAACCTTGAAGACCGAAAGGCCCATATCCGGCACAGCCTTGATCGCATGGCTGTAGAAGAAGCTAAAAAGGTAGAGAAAAATGATCCTGATAACTATGTTGTCTACTGGGATTCTAGGCACAAAGAAACTTCTAAGACAGTCCTTGTTCTTGGGCCAGTGAAAACAGATGAATCCGACGGAGCTATAAAATTTCCAAAGCTAGTAGCAAAAGAATTAAAAAATGCCCAGCTATCGCAAAAATTACATGCGCAACAGCTAGGCAAAGCTTATAGAAAAACCGATCTGGTTTTTTGTTGGGAAACGGGTATCCCTTATGATCCGGATTACTTCTATAAAAATTATAAAAAGATTATAAAAAAATATAACAAAGAAGTAATGGAAGACGGCGATATCCCTAAAGATGAAAAGGAACAGCATTTATTGCCGGAATTAAGGCTACACGACCTCCGACATACTTTCGCAACGATTCTCTTGCATAAAAAAATAGATACGAAAATCGTATCTAAAAGTATTCGCCATAAAAGGTCCAGTTTTACGGCGGATATATACCAACACGTCACCAAAGAACTAGAATCAGAAGTTGCAAACACAATGGATGACATGTTTGGCGAAGAAACTAATAAAGAAGGATTAGAAAACAGATTAGAAATAGTAAAAAAGGCTTAACGGAAAAGTACCGTAAAGCCTTGATTTTATTGGTGGAGATAAGCGGGATCGAACCGCTGACCTCTTGAATGCCATTCAAGCGCTCTCCCAGCTGAGCTATACCCCCA
>URQW01000011.1 GCA_900550105.1 uncultured Pelosinus sp. | reverse complement strand
CAATATTTACTAGTTAGATTGAGATCTTGCCTAATCAGATCCTTAAATGTTGAATCCGTAGTCTTACATTTAGTCGAAACATATAGTAATTTTAATGCATCAACTCGACATTCGGGTTTTAATATTTCTGGCATTTTAGATGCGCTCTTAATCCGCGCAATAATCTGTTCATTTTTTTCATCCTGAGTAACAGGGACAAGCACTTCTTCTTTATTTAAAATTATTGATACTAGGTCTTCAAATCGACTTGCTTTTGATAAAAAAACATGTAGGTATCTCATACAATAATCATTTGTTAATCTATTTTTAAACATAAAATCAGCAATTCTGATTTCTATTTGCCTATCTTCTTTTGAGACACTTCTTAAATAAACTTCGAAATCCTCATCGCGAAATGATATATAATCATCACTAAAATAGATTCCTAAAAGATAATCAGAACAAGCACTTTCGAGCATTTCTCTTGAATAGCCAGAAACGTTTAACACAAGTTCAATAGGAATTGGCCTAGGCATCAACACAAGAACGCTACATAATTTACTAAAATTCATAAATTCGTTCTCAAATAAATCATTAGCTCTATTTAAAGCATCCTTAAAAATTTCTTCAAGCATTTTCCCATTTGGTTTCATCCATTCTATTGCTTTATCAATATTATAATTTGCCTTGGAAAAGACATAAAATTGTACACGCGGATTTCCGTATGATAAAGAACGGATTTCCTCACATTGACTATCCATAGCACCAGGAAAAAATTTTCGCACATACTGTTTTTCTTCTTCAGAATTAAAACCTTCTAATTTTAATAAAATGGTTTTTTGTGGTAATTCTAAGCGATCTAATCTTTCTGTCCGAGCAGTTACCAAGAACACTACATTTTGGTGTATTTTTATTTTCAGAAGATCTGTCGCAAAAACTTCCTCTTTGTTCGTCACTGAAGCTTCATAGCTATTATCTATAGCATCCAAAACGATTATTAAAACTGCTTTAGGATTACATTCCCTAATAGCCTTCGTAGCTTCATTAATTCTAATAGAAAATTGCTCTAATAATTCACTTTTATCTAACCCTCGCCCTAGTAAAAACGGAGTAGAACATCTCAACGCTAGATCATTACAAAGTTGAGGTATAGCCCGCTTAAATAAATGACGAGGTGTTGCTGGATTTAAATAGTCGCCTCCACCAAAACAATCATATGTAAGCACAACTGACCCCTCTGGTAATCTCTCTTCCAAATGGTCAATGACAGTCGTTTTTCCCATACCACCTGTGGCATGTAAACATAAATATTGTTCATTTTTATCAACAATGTATTCGACGATTTCACCTATAATCTCTCGGTCAACATAATCCTTTGCATGAATTATCTGTTGTTTAGCCGGAAACATTGACGTTGGAGTTTGTGAAAAAATATTAGCAATAACAAACTTGTCAATTGGTTCTGCATTTTCCGCTTCTGGCATCATTTGTTTATTAATAAACATAATCAGATCATTATAATCTGATTTTAAATCAACTTGACCCCACAGGCCCAACTTTTGTATTACTTCCGACCTTTGAATCTCTCTTATCGCCGTACCACAATCGTCAAAACTTAAACATATTAAAAAACTAATAAACTCTCTTGATGTAAGATGTGTTTCATCATAAAGTTTCTTTAACATACATTTTTCTGGCTGAGATGTAAATGTAGTTTTTAACTTTACGTACTCCACTATATTCTCATTAACAATTGTTTTCTTAGATGCATTAATTAATTCTTTTAAAGAGTTTTCTATTTTTCTATTACTTACTAATTTTAAAACCAACTTTGATTCCAAATTAGAATACCGTTTATTAAATCCAGCATATGTTTGAGCAAGCCTACGAATAATTGAATTATCTCTCTTTTTATTGCTAGGGGTGCAAAGTTTGGCTAAAGTCCAATCTTCATTTCCCATTCTTGTACTATACTTTAGTTGTGAAAAAATTACTTTTGAAGCTTCTTCAAAAGTCTTCTCTCCATAATATTCAGCAACGTCAATAGATAGCAAATCATTACTATCTATTTCAAATTCCTTTGCGTCCAAGGGATTTGGCCCTTCTACAGATAGAGCTTTAAAGTTTGTATTTGGCTCAAGTAAGGCTAATGCTTTTTTAGCTGCCCATACTAAATGAAAATCATCGCCTGCATTAGACTCTCTTGCTCCAGTTATCGACTTAATCATAATAACCAACCCCCATAACTTTTGCAGCTATTTTGTGTAATCAAAATAATTGATTCTGATATAACTTATCAAATTAATTGAAATAAAATTTCTTTCAATAATTATACTCCGAATTGCTAATCTAGTAAATTATGCCATCAGCCATTGTTTTGTTAAACAATAAATATTAATTAACTAATTTTGCTGATAAGAAAGATTGCTATCTTCTAAAATAAAGAACCCCTGCTTTATTCAGCAGAGGTTTTAGTTACTGTCTACAATTTAATATTGCTTTTCCAGCGAAAGCGTAAACCATCTATTTAATACAATTATAATGTCTCAAGTCGTTTAACATCTAAATAATTATACTTATTTAATAATCTTTTTTCTCCATCAACAGATAAAGAATCTAATTGCAAAAACAATTTTTCTTTAGCTCTACTCATTGCTACATATAGTATTCTATGCTCTTCGTTATTTAGCAAATCGGGTTTTATTAACAGTTCTTCCAACTTTTCATTTCCAATCACTAAAACATTTTGATATTCCGCTCCTTTAGATTTATGAATTGTAATGTGATTGCTTGTATCTTCAATAATATTGACACATACTGCTAAATTTTTGTATGAAGTGGTATCATAAAATGTTTTTGCTGCACCATTTCTAAACCCCGATAAATTAGCATTAAGCGTCGTGCAAATTAAGTTATAAAAGTTCATTAACGTTCCATCGCAATAATTTTTATACACTTTTAACATTTTTACTAAAGAGTATAATGCATTCTTTTTTGGCTGGCTTTCATCTCTAAAAATCCATACTATATTTTTGATAGCATCCTTGTACTTACTATTATTTGCCAACTCAATCGCTTGAATGAATGCAAGTATATATCTTTTTCGCTCACCATTGCTATCTTGTTCCATATACTCTTCAACCAATTTCTTATTCAAGTGAGTTTCTTCCATTTCCCTTTTCATAGCATTAGAAGTAATGTTATCTCTGGAGAGAGATACTACCGTTTCTACTGCACATGTTTCGCATACCTCTCGATATGCCATGTTCTTGTTTCCAACATAAACAACAACTTCAATATCATCAATATTCTCACAAGGCTTTTGTTCTATATCACTACGAATTCCGTTTAGAAATTTAACAATTTGATTTGAACTCCGGTGATTTTCAACTATCGTATACAAATTGTCTCTATTAGCTTTAAAAGCGGTAAATAGCGATGGCTCTGCTCCTTGAAAATTATAAATTGATTGAGCCCTATCGCCTATAACTCCTACTATACTTTGATTTTTTTTCCTTATTTCATCTATTACAAAAGACTGGATCGGATTTGTATCTTGATATTCATCTACGAATAGATATGCAAACTTGGCACTTAGTACCGTTATTATAAACGGATATTTTTTTATAAGAATATATGAAAAAAACAAAACATCATTATGATCTAACTTACCTTTTTGCCAATAGATTTTTTTTAGTTCCAAAAGTTTACCAGATAATATATTTAAATTTCTAATATTAATTCCAATATATTTTTTACTTTTTTTATCATACCCTATCGCTTTTGTATTATCACATATAAATGAAACATTATCTTGATCGATGATACATTTATTTGATAAAAGCCAATTCTGCAATGCCTTATTTAATGCAGGCAAACTTAATAATTGATTTTGGGTATTAGGATGTTTTAATCCACTAAAATCTTCATTCTCAAACCAATCTCGGATGTAATTGTTATTGATGGAAAATTCATCATGCCCCTTAACTTTTGAGCAACACAATTTATATTCCTCGGAGATAAAGGAACAATAAGGTTTTACCACATTACGATATAAAAAGCTATGTATTGTCGATACTTCAACTCTATTAGAAACACTTTTCCCCAGTCTTTTTAAAATTATTTCAACTGCTGTATTCGTATATGTAATGCAAGCTACTTTTCGTGTAGAATCCAGATTGTGTGCATTTTGTAAAACACGTTTAATATGATTTACCAAAAACTCTGTTTTACCTGCCCCAGGCCCTGCCTCTACTTTGAATTCTCTACCAATATCAATTTCAGTTTTAGCGGTAATAATCATAAGTTTCCACACACCCATTCAATTGCATCTCTAATATAAGATGGTACATTGAAATCCCGGTACTCTTCAGTTCCCTTTTTTATAAGGTTTTCATTTAATACGGAAGATAATTCTAGTGCATTTTCACCTTTTCCGACAGAATTTAAATATCTTGCAGCAATAATCGCTCTCTTTTTTGTATCATCATCCCAATAATAATTATTAATATTATTGATCGATTCTATAATCCTAGTATTTTCATCACTTTCTCTAAGTTTGTCTAATAAAGATTCTAATTTATTACCATTCTCAGCTAATTTCATAAGAGCTTCTAACTCATCATGATTTTGTATTGAGGGCGTTATAAGTAATCGATTTGTAGGATTTTCAAAAGCTAATTGGTATTCAAAAGTTTTCCCATATATACTATCTTGCGTAAACGAACGTATATTTTTATGTTTTCCTTTTCCATATTTATTCATTTCAATATTTAGTTTATATTCATATTCTTTACTATCGGCTTGTATTTCAAATGGATAACATCTTTTTAATTTTGCATTTTCTTTCCCTATAGCCTTTCTAGCAGGATCAATATCTGTAATACAAGCAATTTTCCTCTTTATTGTTTGGTCTTTATTGCTGTTAAATAGATAAAGAAAATGCTCAAAATATCTCCCACCAATATTAATAATAGAAACATGATTTTCTTCTAATGACTTTCCCAAATATTCGGCAAAAACCGGAATAAGCAATTGTTCAGCAATACCCTCTACAAATATAATTTTTTCAGCAAATAACATATTAGATTTTGTCGCATCAAAAAATCGCTGTACATATTTTTTACTATCAAGATTATCTATTACACTACCATCTAAATTGCACGTATTAAAAACTTTACCTGGATAAGATACACTTGTTTTTCCATCCACTTTATATAAGCATATAATGTCATCCAATTGTGTAGATGCAGTAATATGGGTTGAATGCGATGTTATAAAAGCTTGTTTTACTTTTTTATCTATAATATTATTTTTTAAAAACTTAATAAATTGAAATTGCATAGTCGGATGTAAATGTGCTTCCGGCTCTTCTATTGCTAACATCGGAAAAACTTTAGCATTACTACCTAAATATTCGCCATCTGCATCCACCTGCATTTTTGCTAATAACAAAGACATAAAGATTAAATTATTATATCCAAGTCCATTGTTGGATATCGGAATATTCATACCTGTTTTTTGTTTTACAATCAATTGCAATACAGAGTATAATTCACTTTCAGTTATTTTACCTTCAAGATCGGGTTTAGCATCATCAAATGACGCTCCAATATCATCTGCATAAGATAAAATTTCTTTATTTCCTCTTTTTAATCTTGCTTGTAACTTTTCGATTAAACTTTGCGATGTACTCTCAAAATCTTTTTTTCTATTTTTAATTTGCTCAAATTGCTGTTCTTCTGTCAGTTTCTTATCAGACTTTATATCATAGTCAATGAAAAAATCTATTACATTTTTCAAAAGCGTATTTTTTCCTGAAAACATATCACGCTCAACATCTCGAATAGCATCTAAAAATTGAAAATCAAACTTATTTAAGCTTTCCCCATCTATTATTACTTGATTATCAGGATTTCCAACCCATGTTTTGTTTACATACAGTCTAATAAAATTATCGCTAATTATTTTCCAAGCCTCTTCTTTAGTGTCAGCATTAGCTATTTGTACTTTGTACTTTTCTTCTTCACTTTCTGGTAAAAAAAATTCATATTGAACTCTAGCTTTATATGGTTCCTCCAACAATATTAGCCAATTACTTACAGTAACCAATTCATCTCCCATCAAATCTTCATTTTCCGACTGCGATAGAAGCACAGCTATTGAAATTTTAGGAGAATGTTTCTTTAATTCTTCCAATGGAATATTATTGTAAAAATCATTTATTGATAGTTGCCTTTTAAATGAACTATCAAATATTATCGCCAAAGCTCTTAAAAGATTTGATTTTCCAGCGTTATTTTGACCAATTACTAAATTAATACCATCATGAAAATCAATTGACATAGAGTCAAAATTCCTGTAATTCTCAATACAAATATTTGATATATACATTACTTTCTCCTTTGCACTTATATTTAGATTGCTTTTCATTAAAACGATTTCTATATTGTAATTGAGAGACAAGATACTGATAAAAGGTTTGCTACATGATATGTTTTTCTCCATCACGAGCCTTTTTCAATATAAGAAGCTCCCGTATTAGGTTTTTGCTATATCCAATAATTCATTTACTGTCAATATGTTCCTATTACAAAATAACAATAAAAAACAATTTATTCCCATTGTATCCCTATGGAAAATTTTATACAAGAAAAATGAAATTTATATATTTCTTTTTCCTTCACTTCGCACAAAATTTAATTAAAATCAGCTTTGATTATGCTGAAAATTTTTCCACTTTTCTTTTGCATCAAAATTCTAAAAACATACAAAGCTCTTATATTGATAAAGCTTTAAATATTTAACAACTTTTAGAAATTATATGCTAGACTATGTACATGCCTCCTTATCCTTTATCACTACAAATTGTAACTTCATAGAAAAGAGTGATATTTTTATGATCTACTATAATTCTGACATTGACCATCGCACCAAAATTAATAATTTAAACGATAAATACAATAAAAAATATTGGGAACAATATCCCGATCAAAAAGACACCAGAGTTGCCGGATATGATTCTGAAAAGAAAAAATGGTTTTTTGATGAAACTTTTGTTAACCATTATGAGTATAAAGAATGGTTAACACCTGGTGAACAAGGCTATTTAGATGCTCTCTTAAGCAATTTTTTTACAAAAATTGATACAAATCTAGACTTAAGTAAGTTCGAAGATTTTTACGAATTGATTGGCGATATTTATTCTATTTATGAAGCCAACGGCCTTACCGTTTTGCAATTAACCGATTCTGCAGATGGTAAAGCACGTATGTCAGTTACAATTCCAACAGAAATTGCTTCAGATTACGACTTAGCAGAAAATCAACGTGTTAGCCTTGGTGGCAAATTAGCAATCTATAAAAAACATGGGCAGCTCCAATTTAAAGCCAATGATATTGAAATCTTAGAAGGTGTAAAGACACGCCGCCAAGAGCAACTCGACATATGGAAGACTTCCATAAAATGGATACATTCGCAAAAAAACATCCTAGATACATGGACCAATATAGGAGTTATCTCCAACGATTCGTTCGGTAAAGGATATCACGACTTCGATACTATTTTAAACTCGACCGATTATAAACTATTTCCTGAATTCTCCAGGCTCAGTGCCAAAAACATTGCAGCTTTAATTGGAAAATTTAACAATGAAAAAAATTGTGATTGCATATGCATTATTCGTGGTGGGGGAAGTTCCTATGATTTGCTTGATTTTAATAATCCTATTTTAATACAAGCAATGTGCAATTCTTCACTCCCAATTCTAACAGGAGTAGGACATGCCTTAGATGTGCCTATCTGTAGCGAATTTTCTGATTGTGATAAGATAACTCCTTCAGACTTAGCCCATTATTTAAAAGATTTACAAGACATACGAAAAAATCGTGAACGCAAAAAAATCATAATGGAAAAAGAAAAACTCATACCATCCCAAACTCGTACCGAATTACAAAAGACCCTATCTGAATTAATTGAAGAAAGGGATATCTTACAAGCACGTTGTGAAGAATTGGAAACAGAAAACAGAAAACTCAAAGAAAAACAAAACAAAAATTTTTTACGAAAAATATTTTCTTGGTGAAATTTACATAAGATGTAAAATGATAAAAAATCAAACCATTTATGTGCATCAGCTTCAAATTCCATAATTTTTTTCTCACTGACTGTCTCCTCTTAAAATCGGCAAGGTGTCCATAATGGACACCTAAATTATATCATCGTGCCAATTCTGCCTGTTTTGATTTATCCTTTATCGAAACTTGCAATTTTTGCTTACGTTGCTGCCGTTTTTTCTTCTCCATTGCCCGATCCGCAATCTCCTGAAACGGCGATACCTTGGTCAGTTCCTTGACCTCTTTACTAAGCAGTACTTCCTTGCCATTTCCCAACGCTTTTGGTGTTACTTGTTCAATGCCTTTCAAAAGCATGTTCTTCTCAATGTAATCGGCCATTTCTTGTGCCTTAGAAGCTGCCCGATATAATTCATTGGGATCATCTTTTAAAACTTTGGCCCAAGACTGCAAATATGCCGCATGATTCTCATAATGCTTTTCATCAAATTTAATCCCATATTGCTGCTGCAAAAACGTAGAAGCAAGCTCGGCCCGTAGTTCTTCTTTGGCATATTCACTTTTTTCAAAATTGAACATATCCCGGTTCATCCGAGTAGAATGTCCGGTACTATGGGCGATTTCATGCGCACAAGTCGCATAAAAGCCATCCAGCGTCTTAAATTTTTCTCGCGGTAATACATGAATTTCATCTGTAGTAGGGCTATAAAAATTTCGATTGCTCTGATCAAAAAAAATTTTTGCCTCACTGTTTTTCAGCATATTTTCCATGTACTTATTCTTCTCATTCTCATCAATGGTCAAAGAATGTTCCGGAGGAACCCCTTCCATTTGCTGTGCATTGAATACCGTATAGTATTTAACTATGGGACAATCTAAGTCTTTCAATTTTTTCTCTTCTTCACCGGTTTCTTGATTTACTTCTTTGACCGTGACCGATTTCGACCAAAATTCAATATGTGTCCCTTTTTCGCCTTTTTTAACCTGCCAGCCTTTATCCTGCGCCTGTTTATACGTGCACCAACGACTATCTGTATAACCTTTGTCCTCCGCTGCAATCATCAGGCGCATGCGATTGAGTCCTCGATAGGATGAACCAAGGGCCATATTATGCGCTGGTTTGCCAAAGTGTTCAGAATCCCAAAAGAATGGCTTTCCTGCCTCAATATCTTTTATTACTTTTTCCACAAGATCATTCCGCTGCTCTTGCACATGCTCTGGTAACGCCATATCCTCACCCCCTAACGTTTTGCGTTTTCCTCATCGGATTCTTGCGCCAATTCTTCTTGCTCTTCCTCGGTCAGCACTTGTTCATTTAGCTCCATTCCGTAATCTTCCATCGATTTTTCCGCCTTCATCGCACTTCACCTCCTGCTTTTGGTATCTTTTTTATCACAATTTCGACCTTTTCCTCATCAAATTTCAAACTCAAAACATAGGCATTATCATACCAAATAAGTTCGTTATCCTTGAATACGCCTCGATTGGTCGATATAATTCTTCTCCCATTTTCAATAAACTCCACCCTCATTCAATCCACATCCTTGACCAGCACATTGATTTTCCCCATAAAAAATTATTACAAGCCGAATCGGGTGTCCATTATGGACCCCCAAACGAATCGACGTATCCTAAGAAGCAGGGGCAAAATCGGTCGTTTTTATACGACAATGCTGGCCCCACCTACCCCAAGATTAAATTTGCCTACAGTCAGTCAAGGTGTCCATAATGGACACCTTAAATTCCAGACATTCACACCGGACTCTTTTCATCCTGCTCTTTTTTATATTTTGCAAGAAAAGCGTGAAATGGACTATTTTCAGGAATTTCAAATTGATTGGCTTCCTCTTCTGCTTCTCGTTCCAGAGCAGCTATTTGTTGCCGTTCTATCTCCGCCATTTTTTCTCGCATAGCAGCTTTCTTTTCCTCCTGAAGCTGTTTAAACGCAGCTGGAGCATCAACATATCCTTCCCGCAACGCCATATGCAGCCAACCTGCAGGATTATTTATCTTCCCCTTTTGCAATGCCTTTTTCAAAAGTTCCCATTGCTGTTCAACTGCCTCAAGACCGTATTCAGCAATAAATTTCTTTGCAGTAGCAAGCGTAATACCATAACTTGGCATTACAAAAAGTAAGCGATCCAGTGAATTTTTTATGTTAACCATATCTCCAACAACAGTTTCCTCATTCCTGTTTGTTGTTGTTTTTTCTGAGAATTCTCTGTTGTTATTCTCTGGTATTGGTGAGGACAGATTGTTCGATTCCATAGGGACAAAATGACCGGATGGATTTGGACAACTTGTCCCTATGAAACGGTCATTTTGGGCATTCTCCGCCAAAGGACCCGACAAGCCTTGAATTTCCTCATAAGGACAATTTGTCTCTATGGATTGGTCACCAACGGAAGCATCTCCCACAGTATCCGCGAGCCCTTGATTTTCCTCATGTGGACATTTTGTCCCTATGGACTGGTCACTAACGGCAGCATCATTTTCTCCTGATACATCTGGCTCTGATTCTTCATGATTTTCCGTTTCCGGCTCCTCCTTTTCTAGCCCTTCCAACGCAAGATAATCAATCGTGTACCACTTTGTGCGATCATAGCCTTTTTGATTGTAGTTGCCAGAAATAACCAATTTTTGCTTCTCTAAGTTGGAAATCGTCCGCGATAAAGTCTTCTGCGACCAAAACGGAAATTGCTTTGACCAGTCCGCCATGGTGTTATACACCCATTGCCGACCATCGATAATATTTTTACTGCGGTCCACCCAATAATGCAGTTGCTGTATAAAAAGCGCTTCATTCAAGCCGATTTTTACTGCAAGGCTGGGCAGGCACATCAAAGGAACCTCATTGATCAATAATTTACTCATTTTCTTCTCTCTCCCAACTGCAGATCATTAATTATTCATGGTATTTGCGACTTGAAAGTTTTTCGAATGCTCACAGGGCCGATCACAATCATCACAACATTCTTTGCATCGTTCCGGGCAATGAGATTCATCTAAATAAGCCAAGACACCTTTTATAACCTTGACACGTGCCTGCCACTCCTGACACTCTTCTTCTGTTTTATCAGCAGTTTCTACGGAAAGCCGTTGCTCAGCGTCTTTTAATTTCTCAACAATTTCTTTCTGAAGCCAAATTTTTGCGGCAATATCTCTATCTGTCACTTCTTGCTTTTGCACAGGTGGTACAGCCTCATCAGTAAAATTAGCACCGTCATTGCTTATATTTTTATCGGTATCATTTTTCTGCGTTTGGTCGAATAGTTTTGTCTGTCCCTCATCCTCTAATTCACATTCTGTCGGACGCTCTTTCACAACAGAAATAATGTCATTTTTAGGCATAACGATTTTTTTCTTTTCCTCTTTCACAGCCTGCACCGTAATTTCTTCTCCCCGGTCCTTAATCGCCTCAACAGCAGAATTCTGCTGTTCTTCATCCATGCTTGCCAATTCTGCTGCAGCTGTAGCCGTAATATTCCCGGCATCAACCTCGGCCTTAACTTCATCTGAAACCTTCCGTATGGCTTCTTTACGCTGCAGAGAAGTTTCGGAAATACCAAGGATATTGGCAAAATAAGGACGAAACTTACCATCAATATTTCCGGCTGCTTTCTGATAATCATAAAGCTTCTTGATGATTGGCTTAATAAGTGCAATTTCATCCGCTTCCTGCGAAGGTGTCAAATTCCTGCGCTGCCCTTTATTCGGAAATACGATATTCAACGTTTCCATTTCATCGTCCGTTATGGCATCCTCAAAATCATTGATGATTTCTCGTGTAATGGTCGGAACCATCGGATTATCTATCAGTCCCTGCTCCAATCGATACAGCTGGGCCAAGCGGCGGCGATGACCGCTGGTAATCATAAATCGGCCATCCTCCATCGTCTTTAAAATAATGGGCTCTATATTATGAGTAAGCTGGATCATCATCGCCAGTTCTTCAATATTATCCAAACTATACTTTTCATTTTTAGGATTCGGCACCAATTCATGAACGTCTCGCATGATGATTTCTTCCGTAGTGTTAAGTTCCTTACCGCTGCCCTGTCCTGGCTGAGAATTTTTATTTAAAAGCTTGGCAATTAAGCTTGCTGACTGTTTTTTCATGATTTCATTCCCCCGCTAAAAGTTCTTTGAAAAACTGTACAAGATCCCGTGCAAAGCCACAATTAGGCGAATACTCAAAAATAGATTTTCTTTCTTCTGCCGATGCTTCCAGCTTATCTTTTGTGTAACGAATTCTGGTCCGAAATAAGGGAAACTGCCTTCCTAATAGCTCAATACAACGGAACCCATGCGGGGTAGAAGAAAATTTATTGAGAAGGCAACCACGAAACCGCAGGGCAGGATTATATTCTTTAATTGCTTCGATGTAGTCGGCCATTTGCGCAACGCCGCGAATGCCATAAATATCCGGCGTTGTCACAATGATCACTTCATCACTGGCGACTAGTGCATTGATAACCGAAGCATTAATTGTCGGAGGATTATCGATAAGACAAACATCATAATTTTCAGCAACCTTCTCTAAGGATTCTTTTAAGATGGTCTGCTGTACAATTTCTTCATCTTTTATGACAGCCACATTGGCATCCAGTAAAGCGGCACCGCTGGCAACAATGTCAATGTTCGAATAGCGCGTAGGCTGGATAACATCCTGAATATTCGCTTTGCCTAACAGAATATCTGCCAACGATTTTTCCGGCTCTGCGTCAAAGAACTGCGAATCATTGCCCTGATCGTCATTATCTATAACTAGTACTCTTAAATCGCAGCTTTCTGCTATGGCATACGCCATATTTACGGTAATCGTTGTTTTGCCAACGCCGCCTTTTTTGTTAATGAACGAAAATGTTTTCATAAATTTTCAAATCCTCTCGCTTAATTTTTCTATACAAATCAAGCGAAAATCTGCTATAATAAATTCAAGAGATAAAATTTGTTTATAGCAAATTTTCACGTCAAGCACTATCAGCGGCTAACTGATAGTGCTTTTTTTCATACCCAATTTTTCATCAACCTTTGATCCTTACTAAGGCACCCTCCAGCTTCATATCCGGACGTGCCGTAAAATAATAATCTCCACTATATTCAATGGATGTCGGAAGCCAGGTCATCCATTCTTCTTCATCTAAGAAATATGGTGCATAAACCTCACAGCCACTTCCACACGTGAATTCAATATCTGTGCCTTCCATTTCAAATCTACCAGCTGAATTCCTGATTAAGCGTCCTTTCCTTCCTATGGCTGCAAACATCTGTTTTAAACGCCAGTCGCTTTCATCAAAGCAATTGCTGCCCAAGCTCAGTAAATGCTTCACATAGGTACGTTCTTCTTCTGTTGCTTTCTCTGGATTGAATTCGTTCTGAAGCTATGCCAAGTCATCAACCAACTCCCTGATTATTGGAGCAGCCTTTCTAAATCGTTCAATCATGCCTTGTCTTAACATTTCTTTTTCCTCCTTTGGCAAATAAAAAAGACGCCCAATACGAATATTGAACGTCTAATAATAAACTCATTATTTTATTGTAGAATCAAATTCTCTTGACTGACAAAATAAGCAATTTCTTGTGTCTACTCATACTAGGTTGATAACTACCGAGACATTGATGTAGTCCTTAACTACCTTTTTGCGCTCAAAACCATCCTTTTTTACAAAGATGCAATGGCGGTAGAAGTACCTGAAATTAAGGATTTCTACGTAGTACGGCGTTGTATCAACGCTACACACTCGACGTGATACGTCATGGGAAACATGTCTACAGGCTGAATCTCTTTGGCTTCGTAACCCTCTTCGGCTAAGTAGCCGAGGTCTCTAGCCAAAGAAGCGGGATTGCACGATACATAGACGATTCGGTTTGGCTCCATGCGCACAAACGTATCAAGAACTTCTGTGCTGCAGCCTGCCCGTGGCGGATCGACGACGACGACATCCGGTCTTAGCCCATCACGATACAGTTTCGGCATAACGTCAGTAGCATCGCCCACAAGGAACTCTACATTATCAATCTTATTATCGGCGGCGTTTTTCTTGGCGTCAGCAATGGCTGGCGCTACTACTTCAATGCCGTATACTTTCTTGGCTTGCTGCGCTAAGAAGAGCGAGATCGTACCAGTGCCGCAGTACGCGTCAATGACAGTTTCTTCGCCTTGCAAGTCAGCATACTTCAGCGCTGTTTCATAAAGGCGTACCGCCTGTTTCGTATTAACTTGGAAAAAAGAATGGGGCGAAATCTGAAAGGTCAAATTCCCCAGCTTATCTTCAATATATTCTTTGCCCCACAGTAGTTTATTTTTAGGTCCCAACATCACGTTGGTTTTGCGCGAATTTACATTCTGCAAAATGCTCACAAGTCCAGGAATCCGCTCTTGCAGTCCTTTAATGAAAGCCTCTTGCTCTGGCAATTCTTCGGTGGCTGTTACGACTACGACCATGACTTCGTCGGTAGCAACGCCGACACGCCCCATAGCATAACGCAAGGAACCTTCGCCAGTTGCTTCTTCATAAGCCTTGATCCGAAGCTCTGTCGCCACAGCCGCTACGGCAGCGGCGATGCGATTATTGGCCTCATGCTGAATCAGACAAGCTTCCATCGGCACAATCTCATGGCTTCCCTGAGCATAGCAGCCTGCAATGAGATGGCGTCCGCGGCGACCGATAGGCAGCAGCATTTTATTGCGATAATGCCACGATTCTGGTGATGGCAACACTGGCTGAATGGTAACGCCGGCAAGCTTGCCAATCCGTTCCAACGCGGCTCGCACAGTCTCATATTTGGCTGCAAGCTGTCCTTCATAGGAAAGATGCTGCAATTGACAGCCGCCGCAAGCCTGATAGACAGGACAAGGCGGCGCAATCCGCTCTGGCGCTGCCTCTAATACCTCCAACAACTGCGCCCGTCCGTAACTTTTCTTTACTTCTTTGACTTTCGCGGTTACCTGTTCGCCCTGCAAAGCGCCTTCAATAAATAAAGTATAGCCGTCTAACCTTGCGACACCTTCACCGCTATGACCTAAGCCATGAATCTCTACTGTAATTTTATCGCCCTTTTGTACAGGCGGTTTTTGTTTCGCGTCTTTCAATGAATCCTTCTCCCTGCTTATAGATCGGTCGCTTTTTTACTATCACTGCTTTTTCCTAAAGCAAGATACCGCTCCATATACTCATTTAGTTTATTTACTACTTTAAAATGAACCGTTCCGGCCGGATAAGTTTCGTCGCTTTGCGACGCTCCTGCCGCTACACCTGTGAGGACTTCTATGCCTTCATCAATTGTTTTTACGGCATAAATATGGAAGGTTCCCGCCTGGACAGCTGCCAAAACTTCGTCATTTAGCGTTAGATTATTAATATTTTGATAAGGGATCATAACGCCTTGCTTACCAGTAAGCCCTTTCAGCTTGCAAACGGAAAAGAAGCCTTCGATTTTCTGAGTAGCGCCGCCAATCGGCTGAATTTCTCCTTTTTGATTGACTGACCCAGTCACCGCTATATCTTGCCGCAAAGGAATGCCTGATAAACTCGACAAAATAGCGTAAAGCTCGGTACTAGAGGCGCTATCACCGTCAACGCCTTCGTAGAGCTGTTCGAAGGTTAGACTGCAGGTGAGTGTCAAGGGATTTTTCTGGGCATATTTTTCGCCAAGATAGCCGCTTAAAATGAGCACGCCCTTCGTGTGGCTTGTGCCGCTGATCTTTGTTTCCCGTTCAATATTAATGACGCCAGATCGCCCCATATAGGTATTGGCGGTAATGCGCGACGGCTTGCCAAAAGTATATTCGCCGACAGCGAGCACAGCCAAGCCGTTTACCTGACCTACTTTCGCCCCGTCTGTATCCATGAGCAGCTTGCCTTCGGCAAACATATCCTGCAATTTTTCTTCGTACTTATTGGCCCGAAAACGCTTTTCATCAATGGCCTGTTTAATATGCTCTTCCGTGACTACTTCGCTCTTATCCAGAGTCGCCCAGGTATCGGCCTCACAAATTAATTCAACGACTTCATTAAAACGCGTTGTCAATTTATTTTGACTGCCTGCTAGGCGGCTGCAGTATTCTACGACGCGGGCTACAGCGCCGCGGTTAAAGTGCTTAAGTCCTTTGCGTACCACTGTGGAACTGATAAAACCAGCTAGCTTATGAATATTGCCTGCTGTATTTTCCATTTCCGTATCAAAATCAGCATGAACTTTGAAAAGCTTGCGGAAATCTTCATCATAAGAATAAAGCATATGATACAACATGGTATTGCCGACTAAAACGACTTTTACATTCAAATCAATGGGCTCAGGCTTTAACGAAGCCATAGCTAGCATTCCATACTGCTCGCCAAGATTTTCAATGGGCAGTTTTTTCGTTTTCAAAACTCGTTTTAACGCTTCCCATGCGCCAAGATTGCTTAAAATATCACGAGCATGCAGAATTAAATAGCCGCCGTTGGCCCGATGCAGCGCCCCGGCTTTAATCATCGTATAGTCTGTATTGACCACACCCATACGGGCTTCGTATTCGACGCGCCCCATCAAATTATAATAGGTAGGATTGATTTCTACAACAACAGGCGCACCTTTTAAGTCTTGATTATTCACCAGGACATTAACCTGATACTTTTCCTTAATGTCAGGCTGACGCCGAAACAAAGCCAGCGGATTGGCTTCTTCTTCGCCAGAAGAAGGCTTGAAGTCGGCAATATTTTTCACCACATCTTGCTTCACTTCTTCTAAATAGGCCATCACGGCGTCATTGCCAGCATACTTTTCGAAGAGCTCTTCGAGAAGATTTCCAGCAGCGTACATCCCGATTTTTTCATCGAGTTTTTTTAATTCTTCGCGCACTTCTCGTTCGATGGCTTGCATGCGCCGAATCACCACAAGGGCCTTCTCATGAACAGCCATCACTTTTTTTTCGATCACTTCTCGTTCGTCTTTTGGCAGCTTCTGAAACTCTTCGGCGGTCAAAGCTTTACCATCCATGATCGGCAAACCGACAAATCCGGTCGTAGACCACTGCGGCATAACGCCTTCCTGCTCAGCCAGTTCATTGAATTCATCCATAATCACAGAGCGCTGCTCTTGAAACCGTTTTGCCAGTGTCTTACGAGACTGCTCATAATCATCACTGCTGAACGCCTTGGAAATACTTGTTTTTAAGTTATCGACAAGATCTTTCATGTCCTGGCGAAAGATTACGCCAATTCCCGGCGGCAATGATAAGGCCAGCGGCTGACTGGGGTTATTAAAATGATTCACATAACACCAATCACAAGGAACACTTTGTCCTTTGGCCGCCTGTTTTACAGCATGTTTTGCATAAGTAATTTTCCCTGTGCCTACAAGACCGGAAATATAAATATTATAGCCAGGCGTTTGATTAATAAGGCCAAACTGTACTGCACGCACCGCGCGTTCCTGGCCGATCATCTCATGTGGTTCTGGGATTTCAGCCGTCGTAGTAAAATCAAATAACTCTTCCTTACAGTGAAAGCGTAACTTTTCAAGGGATAATTCCTGCCAATTCGCCATCATGCAATCTCCTTTTATTCGATTTTCATCCTATTTTCTTCTATGCCTCTTTTTGACTTCGCTGCCTAAGGAAAAACTTCCTCCCTTATCGGTTCGAGTTAAATAAGGTGCTTTGATAAAGCAGCAGTAGTTTACTGCTGTTAATTATAAAGTGGGCTGTAATCGGTGCGATTAAGGAGCCACTGCGATGGTACAGCCAGCAAAGAGTACCGCTGACTAGGAGCATTTCCGGCAGCCAATATACATTATAATGCATTACAGCAAAAATGAGTGACGTAATCACCATGGCTGGAAAAAAGCCGAAGCGCTGCTTTAGCGGTAAAAAGGTAAACAAACGGTAAAAAAGCTCCTCCGTAACGGGAGCTATGATCGCGCCAAGGATAAACGGCCAGGCAAAGTTCTGCCAGGAATCCGCATTCTTAGCAAGAAACACCAGCGGATGCTCCTTATTGTCTAAAGAAAAGATCGCAGCATAAAGCTGTTCGGAATAATAGCTTGCTGACAGCAAAACAAAACCGCTTGCCGCTCCAATCAGAATCTGCTTTCTCCCGTTTTTCACCGTGAAGCCGAGATCGGTAAATGACTGCTTGGCTCGTTTAATAGTGAAATAGATAAGCCCAAGACTAATCAGGCGGTCCACAAGGTCAACAAGCACAACAGAATCAGACCATCTTATTGGAAAGACATAATGAAACAGCACAAATAAACTACTGAAACGAAGCGCATATACAGCCGCTACCTGCCTTAGTCGCCACTTAGCTTTCACTTTTCTCATCATAGCCAGCTCACTTTTGAATCGGACTTGTTTGCACCATCAACCCGCTGCGCCGAATTTTACACTCGACTTCGCCGGTAATCGCCGCGTCTTTATAGAGTTCGCGCCAGTGAAATTTTTTATAAGCAGGCAAAGTAGCAAAATTTGGCCGAAAATAATCACCTATTCCTAAAATATCACTATTCATGGTTTGGGTCGCTTGAATAAGGTCTAACAAATCCCGCGTAAATAAATTGCTCAAATAATCTTCCAGTAGTTTTTGATAGGTTGGATCTTCATAGTGAATGCCGCTCGTAATCCCCGTAAGCTCACATTCCACGACCAAATGAATATGAGCGCTCGGTTTCCCATCAATAACAGCCGTAGTAACCTTCGGCGATTCCTCTGCCCGATAGCGAAAATTAATCCCCTTGGGACTTTCCGGCACCAGCGGATCTTTCACGCTAACAAAACCATTTTCTAAATGTCGCAAAAATAATTCTTTGATGCGTACCTGATCGCTCTTTAAGATACCTGCTAGCTTATCACCATGAAATACAGCGGCCCCGATAACTTCAATCGGATTTCCGGCACTGCGCGGCAAGTCGCCCGCTTGATGCGGCGCTTCAAGTGGTTCTATAGAATTGGGAGATTCCGTAGAAGCGGAAGCTTCCATTGCCGCTTGCGCCATTGCTGGGCTACTAAGCCGCCGATTGGGCGCCACGAAAGTAATATAAGAATCCTGTCCCTCACTTTTCATGGTTCGATAGAGCTGATGAAGCGACACGCCAGGAAAATAGCCTGAATTACTATCGGTCTGCATCATAAGTTCATACCATTGATACAGAAAGGTAGACAGTCCGGGGCGAATTTCATTGAGAAAGTTTTTGGCGCTGCCGCTAGTCACAGCAACATACATGGAACCGCGATATTCCTGAAAGCGTATGAGCGAAATAATAATATCACCAATGCCATCCTTGGCTAATTCTTCGCCTAAAACAATAAACTTTGTATGATTAAATATGGGAATCAGCGCCAATGTTGATTTTAGTTCATTCCGCGTCTCCGCCACGGAAAAACCGGAAACCGTAATATTGACCCATTCTTTTTTCGAATCCCCATCTTGCTCTTTATCGCCGCTCGTCTCGCTGCTGCCGCCTTGTTCAATCGCCGATACAGCTACGGGCCGTGCAATCTGGTAGGTCACTTCTAACAGCTGATTTTCCCCTTTATCAATCCCAATCGCTATTACATAAGCATTTTGTTCTGCTTCACGGGATCCGTTGCAGCCGCTGATTAGAAAGACACAGAAAATGCAGCAGCCAATCAAACATTTCTGCAATGACTTCATAACGTCCCTTCTCTTTCGCTGAAAGTTCCTACTGTGTAAAGCGGTACAAGGCTAGTCCCAAGGTACCAACACAAAGCAATGAAATCACCAGATAGTCTGATTGTTTCCCGTCTTTTTTCATATACGCGCCAAAGGAGTAGACGTGAATCACGCTCCCCAGCGTTAATAGCAAGTAAACAACATCCAATTAAATCCCCCGCTTCTATTCCTTTCCCTGTAGCGGCGTCGTCTGCCATAATAGCCCAGTTCGCCGAATTTTCACGGTCATGTCCACTTGAATATCCGCTTCTTTATAGCGATCGCTCCAGTTAAAACTCTGATACTCTTGATAGCTTGATAAAAAAGGCGTTATATACTGTTCAAGTCCAATTACATCACAACCGTAAACCTGTGTCTTTGCCAGCAGTCGCTGCGCATCTTCTGTAAGAAATTGACTAGCGGCTTGTTCTAACACACCTTGATACTCTTTACTTTCATAATGAATCCCGCTAGCATTGCTGGAAATGACAGCATCGACTTTTTGGTGAATCTGAATCACCGCTTTTCCATCATCAAGCCGCGCCTTGATTTGCGGTCGATCATCCACGCGCAAACGAAGTGATATTTGCTGCTCTGGTGAGAAAGGATCTGCCAAGGAGATAAAGCCTTGACGGAAGTTTCCTAAAAGCATATTAACTATTCTGGTCTCATTACTATCAAGAATTCCCACCATTTTATCGCCATGAAACACAGCAAGTCCGGCAAATTCAATCGGGTTTCCCCCTTGGCGCGGCAAAGTCCCGCTTACATGAACTTGCTCTTTTCGCCCTGGCAGGGGCTTGGGTTCCATTTTACTCTTACTATCTTTGGTTTCATTTACGCCGCCTAAAACAGCGTAAGAAGCCTCATGGCCTTGTTTTAACCGCAAGTAAAAATTATGGAGCGTAGACTTTGCATATAGACCAGTATCATCGCTTTCCTGCATCATCATTTCAAAATATTTCGCTGGCGATAAAGTAACTGGCGGGCTATTTTTTTCAATAAAATTCTGCGCTTTACCGCGAGTCACAACTACAAAAGCTGAGCCGCGATACTCGCGATAGCGCATTAGCGGTCCTAATGTATTAGCAATACCGCTTCGGGCCAATTCCTCGCCAAAGACAATGGCTTTTACATGAGAAATGACCGGTGACAAGGCCACTGTAGAATTGAGTAAATTTCTCGCCTCCGCAATCGACAAGACAGAGAAAGTCATATTCATCGTTCGTTTCCCGCTACTGCCTCCTTGTCCGGCAATCGCCCGGGGAATAGCAATCTGATAAGTTACGTTGATTTTCTCCCCTTCTCCTTTATCCAGCCCTATTACGAGTACATAGGCAAGCTGGTCCATTTCCTGTGAACCATTACACCCTGTTAGTAAGAAACTACTCCATATAATCAGCAAAGCGACTAAGCACTTTTTCCCCATTCAAATCCCTTCCTTTGCTTTATCCATAAGGCAGCAAGCAGCAGGATCGGAATTACAAAAATCGCTAGATCATTCATTAAAATAAACTTGGTGTCAAGTTGCACTGTTTTATTAATATCTTCAGGCAGCAAAGCCAAATTACACATGAGCATTGCCATACAGGGCATTAGCGGGCGAATCATGGGCAAATCCAGGGCACGGCCAAGTAAATAATTCACCATAAAAAAATTGATCGCAATCGCTAAAGCTCCCAAAATGACCCATGTCACAATAAAAAAGGCCTCTAAATGCTGAAAAAAGCGGCCAAGATAAATAAGCCTAGCCAGTTCAAAAAAAGGCATTGTTTTTTCTGACCCTACAGCAACGCCAAAAACCATAATAAAAATAACCATCATATAGGCTTTTAACAATACGGAGGCGACAATTCCTTGAAACAAACTATGCCGTAAAGTTTTTATATTTTGAAAAGAAGGCGCAAAGAGAAACAACGCTAAAAATCCAGCATTATAGCCAGCCCCTTTAATGCCCTGGACAAAGCAGGGCGCTAAGCCATTTCCCTGCCAGGGCAGCAGTTGGTAAGGAATATAAAAAGGATATAGCAAAAGCGTGACTGCCAAGAAACTAATGATCATAAGCGGCATAAAAATGATACTGCACCGGGTAATGCCGCTCGCGCCAAAATAGGTTACAGCTAAAGCGCTCAAGGTATAGACAAGGATGGATACGCGTACATCCATCCCCGGCATGGCCGTAATCAATGTATTTTCCGCATATTGCCGAATAAGCAAAACGGCATTGCCGCCAAATACAACAATGAGAATTCCCATTATCAAACAGGCCGCTTTTTTCCCCAGTAAAATAGATGTCACAGCAAACAAATCGCCCTTGATCTTGCTATGGATATAGACTAGCAAAAAGGCCATAAACAGAACCACCAAGCCATTAATCAGCAGATAGAGCCAGCCGAGCTGCGCCTGTTGTGATAAAACAAGCGTAAAGGAATTTAAGGTAACTCGCGGCAATAAACTAATAAAGATTAAAGCGGCCCCTTCCGAGAGTCCCATTCTCCCTACTTGATAACTCATGAAGCACCTTCTTTCGCTTTATCGAGCCGGATCTTCATCGGTCCAGGAACGGCTAATATCAGGCTGCCGAATCGGATCTTTCGTATTCAATTCGTCAGGCCGCGACTGTTGATTAAAGTATTGTCCCTTTAATAAAACATCTTTGCCTTTTTGAACTTTGGGCGCTATGGGCGCTAAATAAGGTACGCCAAATGATTTCATACTGCTCAGCAAACCTGTCAAAACAAAAATTCCAACAGCAATGCCAACAAGACCAAGAACCGATCCCAAAATCAGAAACAGAAAACTAAGCATCCGTAAGGCAATGCCAAAACGGTATTCCGGCAAGATAAACGAAGCAAGTCCCGCCACTGCCACCACAATAATCATGATCGGACTGACAATCTTAGCCATGACGGCAGCTTGCCCCAAAATAATTGCGCCGACAATACCAATCGTCGGCCCAAGTAAACCGGGAATGCGCAGGCCCCCTTCGCGAATTAGTTCAAACGATCCCATCATTAATACAATTTCCACCACAGCTGGGAAGGGCACTTGCTCTCGCGCCGCAGCAATGGCCAGCACCAGATCAGTCGGCAAAGCTTCCTGATGGAATAGGCTAATGGCGATAAATACGCCAGGAAGAAAAGTCGTGAGAAGGGCCCCGATAACGCGGGTATAGCGAATCATCGTTACATAAGAAGCAGGCAGACTATAATCTTCTGGTGACTGCAGCAAGGAAAATAGACTGATCGGCACAATTTGGGCAAAAGGATTGCCTTCTATTAAAATAGCGACACGACCCTCGACGAGATTTGCCGCTACCCTGTCTGGTCTTTCCGTCGAAAGCGTCTGGGGAAACCAAAAGTTCGGATGATCAATCAGTAGCTGCATTAATCCGCCAGCTTCCGTAATATAGGCCATCGACAAACTTTCAATACGGCGGTGCACCTCTTTAACAAGTTGTTCATTGGCGATTGACGCAATATACATGACGGCGCATTGCAGCCGCCCTCGCTTCCCAAGCCGATGCATTGCGGTTACTAGATCACTTGTCCGCAGCACAGACCGCACAAGAGCCGTATTGACGCGCAGCACTTCCGTAAAGGCTTCCTGCGATCCTCTGACAGCAGATTCTGTAACTGGTGTTGACACAGCGCGCCGTTTGCCGCCACGGGCGTCAATAGTGAGTGCTTCATCGCTGCCCGCCAGAAAAAGTACAGCGTCGCCATTATTGATGGCTTGTTCAATATCGGCAAATTCTTTGAGCAGTTGCTCCTGGCTGTTGGGTAGACATTGTTCTCGGATTTGCCTAAGCAAAGAAGCTTCTGTTTTCTGACAGGAGTGAACCATAAGGGAACGTAAAATACCTTGGTTAATGATGTTCTTATCAACAATACCATCCATGAACACAAGCAGCGCCTTCACACCGCCTTCGCCTGGTAAAGTGAAATGACGTAACACGAGATCCTTATTTTCCGGCAACTGATAAATTTCACCAAGAACGCGTTCATTCTCAGCTAGATTGGCGCTTATGGTTCGTTCATGGGGCAGCAACGCTTCGCGATAGGCAAGCTTCAAGGGTTTTACTTCCTGCCATTCTGCCATAAGACTGTTTATTTGCTGTTGAATCACTGGTAATGCATGAATATCAGGCTCTGTTTGCAGCATAATAGCAACCTGTTGTCGGACCGATTCCAGACGATGGCCATAACGGATCAGCGACTTTATTTCCTGAACCACCTGCAAAACCGCCTGCTCCGGCGAAGCTGCCCCATCGTCGCCAACGGCTTCATCGAGGACAAAACGCGGCTGCTTCGGCGTCGGTTGATACAAAAGAGTTCCCGCAATAAAGCGAGCTATCGTTTGAAACCAGTTTTTAGCCATTTTTCTTCCTCCGCCTCGCAAGAAAGTATTTCTAGTATGTGCGGCCTCACATGTTTTTACTAAAAAAATAGCGGCGCCTTTTGGCCATAAAAAAAGCCGTCTCCCGAAAGAGACGACTTTTTACAGATTTATAATTCTTTTATGAGCTGTGAATCAACAATCTATTTATTGAATTCGATCGCGCAGCATTTTATTTACCATTTCGGGATTAGCGCGGCCTTTCGTCTGCTTCATAATCTGGCCAACAAGGAAACCAAGAGCTTTTTCCTTACCGCCTTTATAGTCGGCAATTGATTGCGGATTCGCTGCAATAACCGAGTCGACAATGGCAAGAATGGCGCCTTCATCGCTGATCTGTACGAGACCTTTATCTTTTACGATTTGCTCCGCATCATGACCGGTTTTCCACATTTCCTCAAACACAGTTTTAGCAATTTTGCTGGAAATGGTTCCTTTGTCGATGAGTTGCAAGAGTCCTGCCAATTTTTCCGGCGCTACTGGGCATTCTTTTACGGACAAGCCTTCATTGTTTAAATGCTTCGATACTTCGCCCATAAGATAGTTGGCTGCTGCTTTCGCGTCCGCTTTATGACTGACGACTGCATCAAAATATTCGGCCATCGCCCGTGATGCTGTAATAACCCCAGCATCATAAGAAGATAAGCCATGCTCAGCCATGAGGCGTTCTCTTCTCGCATCAGGCAATTCTGGCAAACTGGCGCGAATTTCAGCAATCCGCTCGTCGCTCGTCACAATAGGCACAAGATCCGGCTCAGGGAAATAACGATAGTCATGGGCCTGTTCTTTGCTACGCAAAGACGCCGTAATGCCTTTGGCTTCATCCCAAGTACGCGTTTCCTGAATAATCTCGCCGCCGTCTTCCAAGACTTCGGTCTGACGCTCCACTTCATATTCCAGTGCACGCTGCACGGCCCGGAAAGAGTTGAGATTCTTCATTTCGGCCTTGGTGCCGAATTCTTCTTGGCCTACTGGACGCAGTGATACGTTAGCATCGCAGCGCAAGCTGCCTTCTTCCATTTTGCAGTCTGATACATCAATATATTCCAGAATGGATTTCATTTTTTCCAAATAAGCCTTGGCTTCTTCAGGAGTACGAATATCAGGCTCAGACACAATCTCAATCAAAGGAACCCCGGTTCTATTGTAGTCTACGAGACTGTAATCAGAGTTAGAAATTGTCGTACCAGCATGAACTAGCTTGCCAGCATCTTCTTCCATATGTACGCGTGTAATGCCAATACGCCGTGTTTCGCCATCTACCTCAATATCTAAGTAGCCGTTTACTGCGATCGGCAAATCATATTGAGACGTTTGGAAGTTCTTCGGCAGATCGGGATAATAATAATTTTTACGGTCAAATTTGCTGAATGGCAAAATCGTGCAATTTAGCGCCAGACCAGCGCGAATCGCAAACTCTACGACTTTTTCATTGAGTACCGGCAGAACGCCAGGAAGCCCTAGGCAAACCGGGCATACATTCGTATTCTGCTCAGAACCGAACTGGGTGCTACAGCCGCAGAAGATCTTTGTTTTTGTTTTTAATTCAGAATGAACTTCAAGTCCAATGACTGTTTCGTATCTCATTATTTGGCCTCCCCGAGCGGCGCCAAGCGCGTAAAGTAGTCATTATTTTGTTCAAAGGTATAGGCGGCCTGAAGCAGAGTTGCTTCCGCTAAAGGTTTGCCGATAAACTGCATCCCTACTGGTAGACCGTTGGCAAAGCCGCAAGGAACAGAAATGCCCGGAAGACCGGCCAAGTTAACAGGAACAGTGCATACGTCCTGTAGATAGAGAGTCAAAGGATCAGTAAATTCGCCGATTTTAAAAGCAGCGGAAGGCGCTGTTGGCGTTAAAAGAACGTCAACTTTTTCAAAGGCCTTATCAAAGTCTTGTTTTACGAGCGTCCGTACTTTAAGTGCTTTCAGGTAGTAAGCGTCATAGTAACCGGAGCTTAACGCATAAGTTCCCAGCATGATCCGGCGTTTGACTTCGTCGCCAAAGCCTTCGCTGCGAGTCTTTTTATACATATCAACAATATCAGAGCCTTCTTTACGATAGCCAAAACCGACACCGTCATAACGAGCCAGATTCGAGCTTGCTTCTGCCGGAGCTAAGAGATAATAGACCGACAAGGCATGTTCCGTATGAGGCATGGAGACTTCCTGAATATCAGCGCCGAGCGAAGCCAACTGGTCAATGGATTTTCTGATGGCGCTTTCCACAGCCGGATCCATTCCTTTTACGAAATACTCCTTAGGAATCCCGACTTTCAGGCCTTTCACATCATTAACAAGCGCTGTTTTATAGTCAGGTGCAGCTGTATTGCTTGACGTAGAATCGCGATGATCATGACCGGCAATGGCATTCATGACAATAGCGCAGTCGGTGACATCCCGTGTCAACGGCCCGATCTGGTCTAATGAAGAAGCATAGGCAATAAGACCGTAACGAGAAACACGACCATACGTCGGTTTTAAGCCAACAAGACCGCAAAAGGCTGCAGGTTGACGGATTGATCCGCCCGTATCAGAACCTAATGCCCAAATGGCTTCGCCTGCTGCTACAGCCGCAACAGAACCGCCGCTGGAACCGCCAGGAACGCGGCTCAAATCCCAAGGATTATGCGTAGGGAAGAACGCCGACGATTCGGTCGAACCGCCCATAGCGAATTCATCAAGATTCGCTTTGCCTGTCATGACAAAATCAGCTTGCTGCAGTTTTTCAATAACAGCAGCATTATAGGGCGGTACAAACTTCTCCAACATTCTTGAGGAACAAGTTGTCCGAATATCTTTCGTGCAAATATTATCTTTAATCGCGCCAGGAATCCCTGCTAAATCACCAATTTGTTCTCCAGCGGCAATTTTGGCATCAACTGAGCGAGCCTGCTCCAGAGCGGTTTCTTTCGTAACCGTCACATAGGCTTTTACTTGGCTGTCTACAGCATCAATCCGCTCGAAAACGGACTCAGAAAGCTCTACGGCGGAAATTTCTTTGTTTACTAATTTTTCATGCAGTCCATGAATTGTCTCTTTCCATAGCATAAGCGCCTTTCCTCCTACCCTTCCACGACTTTGGGAACTCTAAAGTAGCCGTCTTCCGGCTCAGGCGCATTTTGCTGCGCCAATTCACGCGCGAGCGATGGTTTCACTTCATCAGCACGCATAACATTTTGAATCGGCAAAACATGAGCCATAGGAGGCGTATCGGCCGTATCTAAGCTGCTGAGACTTTCAGCATAATCTAAAATAGCGCTAAGCTGACTGGCAAAAGTCTCAATCTGATCTTCGGCAATATCCAAACGGGACAGCAGCGCTACCTGCTTTACATCTTCGTTGGTAATTTTCATCATTTCACCATCCATTTTTCTGCTTTTCTGCAAATAATTATATATTATATCACAAAGTTACTCAGAGATGTGAGGCCCCAGGTAGGAAAAGCGCTGAATCTGACGACCATCGCGATCTACTAGCTCCAAAAACATGGCTTTCGGACGAACCCACAGTTTTCCTTCGCCATAGAGCGGACGATAGAGCACGAGCAGTTCCTCTGTTTCGGAATGAATCACTTCTCCAATCACTTCGTATTCTTTGCCCTTAAAGTGGCGATAGCGGCCTGGTTGAATGGGAGATTCATTTTGTATCGTACTAGTTTTATCTGTCATCATCGGCCTCCTCCAGCCAGCTCACGAGGATTTCCTCAGAGATCACCGGAATATTAAGCGCTTGCGCTTTCGCCAGCTTACTGCCAGCGTCTTCGCCAGCTACCACATAATCGGTTTTTTTACTGACAGAGCCGGACACCTTGCCGCCTCTAGCTGTAATTGCCGCCGCAGCTTCCGTGCGGGACAGAGTTGGCAAAGTACCTGTGAGCACGAAGGTCTTACCAGCAAACTGCGCTGTAGCAGTAACCGGTTTAGCCAGCGCGGTCATAACCAGTCCCAGTTCCGTTAAATCGGCAATTAAATGCTGATTCTTTTCCTGCTGAAAATAGTGGCAAATGCTTGCCGCCATTTTGGGTCCAATTTCAGCAATCGCTGTAATTTCTGCCTCGTCGGCTTGCTGCAAAGCTTCAATCGAACCAAAATGCTGCGCTAACAGCGCTGCAGCTTTTACGCCTACATGGCGGATTCCCAGTCCGAAGAGCAGACGCTCCAGGCCCGCTTCTTTGCTTTTCGCAATCGCTTCAATGAGATTATTGGCTGATTTAGCGGCAAATCGCTCTAAGTTCAGCAGTTCCTCGACTGTCAGACGATACAGATCCGCCACCGAAGTGACTAGACCGCTATCGACTAAGGCAATGGCCACTGCCTCTCCTAGGCCTTCAATATTCATGGCATCGCGGGACACAAAGTGAATCAACCCTTCCCGAAACAAAGCCGGACAGTGGGGGTTGCTGCACTTATGGGCCGCCTCCTGCCCTTCTTTAACCACAGGAAACCCGCATTCAGGGCACTCCGCTGGCATAACAAAAGGGATTTCATCGCCAGTTCGTTCTTCCGTAACAACCCGCACGACTTCGGGGATGATTTCACCCGCCTTGTGAATCAGCACTTTATCGCCAATCTTGATATCTTTTTCGGCAATATAATCGCTATTATGCAGCGCCGCCCGGCTCACAGTCGTACCAGCCAAGTGGACTGGCTTTAAATTCGCCGTTGGCGTAAGTACCCCTGTCCGCCCGACACTAATATCAATGGACAGAACCTCGGTTTTAGCTTGTTCAGCGGGAAATTTGAAGGCAATGGCCCAGCGCGGTACTTTAGCTGTTGCACCAAGCGCTTTTTGAGCAGCTAGCGAATTCACCTTGATGACAATCCCATCAATTTGGTACGGCAGGGCAAAGCGTTTTTCCGACCAACTGTCGCAAAAAGCAATGACCGCTTCAATATCAGGCAGCAGCGTCGCATGGGAATTGATTTTAAAGCCCTGCTCTTTCGCATACTGAAGCCCGGCATAATGGGTCGCAAGCTCGGCGGGCGCTCCCTCGCCCAATCCGTAGATAAACATATCGAGGGAACGCTTAGCCGCAATTTTCGGATCAAGCTGACGAAGCGATCCCGCCGCCGCATTACGCGGGTTGGCAAAAGCTGCTTCACCTGTTTCATCGCGTTCTTCATTAAGCCGCTCAAAGGAACGAAAGGGCATATAGACTTCGCCGCGAACTTCGAGCAACGGCGGCGCCGCCTGGTGAAGTTTCAAGGGAATCGAACGAATGGTGCGAATATTATTCGTTACATTTTCGCCGTATTCGCCATCTCCTCTTGTCGCTCCCTGGATAAGCCGCCCCGCCTCGTAGGTAAGATTCATGGCTAAACCATCGATTTTCAGCTCGCCTACATATTCGATGGTTTGATTAGGCAAAGCTTGATGGATACGCTGGTCGAAATCGCGTAGTTCCTGCGCGGAAAAAGCGTTCGCTAAACTTAAGAGGGGCTGACGATGGGCCACCTTCTCAAAGCCGTCGGCGACAACACCGCCCACACGCTGCGTCGGCGAATCCTCGGTAATAAGCTCAGGATAAGCTTCTTCCAACTGCTGCAATCGACGCAGCAACCCATCAAAATCACTATCAGCGATTTTCGGGTCATCAAGGACATAGTAATAGTAATTATGGGTATGAATTGTTTCTCGTAAAGACGTTATTTCCCGTTCCGCTTCCTCACGCGTACACCCGATTGGTTCGTTCAAAACAATTCCTCCCTACTCCACTCGTTGCAGCGGAGCGTATTTTACCATAAACGGCTTAATCCCTACACCAGGAAAGGCAATGGTGAGCTCTTGTTCTTCGCCGGAGCCCTTGACACTCACGACTGTCCCTACGCCGTACTTCTTATGCAGCGCTTTGTCACCAGCTTTCCAGTCGCCTGCCGCCGCAGCACTAGAAATTCTTGCCGCGCCTGGACTGGTACTAGCTTGTCTTACAGAACCTTGCATCGCACTGGAATTCGGTAATCGTGACGAGTCTTGTTGGCCAAGACTTTGTCTTTGACTTTGCTGCATTTGGGCAAACGTCTGACCAACCGGCGCCGTCGGAGCAGATCGAAAGGGACTATTCACAATCCGTTGCTGACTATCGGAACGCCCATTATAAACAGGTCGCTGCGGTCGTCGCGGCTCTTCTTGTTCTAACAGTTCTGAGGGAATTTCATAAATAAACCGTGACGGTCCTGACATTTGCGCCCGACCATAAATCGTTCGCATTTTAGCGCCAGTCAGATACAACCGCTCTTTGGCCCGGGTAATTCCCACATAGCAGAGACGGCGTTCTTCTTCCATCTGGCTGTCATCCATAAGTGCCCGTGAGTGAGGAAAGATGCCTTCTTCCAAGCCAGCCAGAAAGGCCGTACGAAACTCTAATCCCTTGGCCGAGTGGAGCGTCATGAGCGTAACACGTTCACCATCCAAATCGGCTGTATCAATATCCGATACGAGAGCCACTCTTTCTAAAAAGTTTTCCAAAGTATCTTCCACATTATTATCTTTCGCAAAATCGCGCGCCACCGACAGAAGCTCTTTCATATTTTCAATGCGGCTTTCCGCCTGATCGGTCCCTTCTTGCTGCAGTTCTAGCAAGTAGCCTGATTCATGGATTACTTTTTCAATCAGATCGCGTACCGAAAGACTTTGCATTTGACCCATCAAAGAAAAAATCAAAGTAGCCAGATCTTCGCAGCCTTTTTTCACTTTCGCTGTTAATTTCGGCACTTTATCCGTATTCGACAGTACATCAAAAAACGTGAATTCTTCCAGGGCGGCTACAGCTTCCATCTTTTCGATACTGGCAGCGCCAATGCCGCGTTTTGGCACATTAATAATGCGCTGAAGACTTACTGTATCGGCGGGATTATGAATCACTTTTAAATAAGCGATAATATCTTTAATTTCTTTGCGGTCATAGAATTTCAAACCGCCCACCATTGTATAGGGAATGCCTTGCCGCATAAACCATTCTTCCACGACACGCGACTGGGCATTCGTTCGATACAATACAGCCATGTCGCCGTAAGGCATATTATAAATCGTATTGAGCTGGCTGATTTGATCTGAAATAAAGCGCGCTTCGTCATGTTCATCCTGCGCCAAATAATAAGTAATCTTATCACCCTGCTCGCGGGTACTTAGGAGCGTTTTGGGAATCCGGTTGCCGTTATTTTCAATAACCGCATTCGCGGCATCAAGAATCGTCTTTACGGAACGATAATTTTGCTCTAATTTAATGACTTGGGCATCGCGATAGTCTCGTTCAAAATCACGAATATTGCTGATATCAGCACCGCGCCAGCCGTAAATACTCTGATCGGCATCACCAACCACACAGAGATTTTTCCGCTTCGCTGCCAAAATTTTGGCCAAGCGATACTGAGCATGGTTCGTATCTTGATATTCGTCAATTAAAATATAACGGAATTTTTCCTGATATTTTTCCTGCACTTCTTCGTTTTCTTCTAGCAAAGTAACCGTAAGCATCAAGAGATCATCAAAATCAAGGGCGTTGCTCCGCCAGAGTCTCTCTTGATAAAGCTCGTAAATTTCCGCAACCTTCTGCGCGTAAAAATGATCAGCCTGTCTGGCAAATTCGCGCGGCCCCATGAGCGCATTTTTGGCATTGGAAATGGCTGACAGTACTCCCATTGGGGCATACTGTTTCTCATCAAGATTCAGCGTTTTCAAGCAGTGTTTAATGACACTCTGACTATCTGATGTATCATAGATGGTAAAATTCTTGCTGTAACCAGGCAAATGGTCAATTTCGAACCGTAAAAACTTCGCGCAAAAGGAATGAAAGGTACTGAGCCAAATATCCTTCGCAGTTTCGCCAATGAGCGCTGCCACCCGGTCTTTCATCTCCGCTGCCGCTTTATTCGTAAAGGTAATGGCTAAAATCTGCCAAGGTCGAATGGGCGCTTCCTGTCCGATCAGTCCCACACATTGCTCCCAGGAGGCGCCAGGGCTTTCTACTAGGCGGCGAAGCTTCGTCAGCCGTTCGGCCGAAAGATAAGGGTCTTTTTCATAGCAATCGGCCCCAAACATGAGCATATAAGCAATTTTATGAACAAGAACCCGCGTCTTGCCGCTGCCAGCGCCAGCTAAAATAAGCTGCGGCCCTTCTGTGCTGATAACAGCCCGTCGCTGCTCACGATTCAAACCAGCAAGAAACTTCTGCCGCAGCGCCTCGCAAAGTTCTCCATATTCCTCAATCATTTCTTTTGACAAACTCTTCGACTCCTTTATCCGACCTGCATCGTAACTAGCCGGTTTTCCCTGAAGCTCTATGGTACAAAGTGAAAAAAGCCTTGCACGAATGATTCCGGCAAGGCTTTTACTGTAAAATTCTCCGGCTTAGTAAACGGCAATAGCCTCTACTTCTACGAGAACATCCTTCGGCAGACGAGCCACTTCTACACAAGCACGAGCTGGCGCTTTTTCGGTAAAATACTGACTGTATACGCCGTTAATTTTCTGGAAATCATTCATGTCTTTAATAAATACACATGTTTTTACTACATCAGCGGCAGTAAGACCTTCACTTTTCAAAATCGCCATAACATTTTCCAAAGATTGCTTCGTCTGCGCTTCTACGCCGCCTTCAGCAACTTCGCCTGTTGCAGGCACAACCGGAATCTGACCGGAAATATAAAGCATGCCACCTGCTTTTACCGCCTGAGAATAAGGTCCGATTGCTGCAGGAGCTTGATCTGTACTAATAATTTTTTTCATTCGTTGAATCCTCCTAATTTGGGCTGCTTAGTAAAGTTTTGGGACTTATAAAAAATTCTCTCTTTGTAAATTCACCTTTTTTTCGAAAATCCCTCCCTAAGATGGAAAAAAAGGTGAATTGAATACCGATGCAAAAGTGGCTTGTATAAATCAATGAAAAGTGGTCGTTGACGACAAGCCAGATGCAAGGTATTGTTACATCATAGCAATCCTTCCTGCAGGAGGTTCTGTTTTATGTTACTACTTGAACTACAAGAAAAATCACCAAAACCGCAATACCAGCAAATTTTAGAACAAATTCGTCATAAAATTGAAGCAAGAATTCTTCATCCCGGCGAAAAGCTGCCATCAACCCGCCGCCTAGCCGATAGTCTAGGAATTCATCGTTCCACTGTGGCTAGCGCCTATCAGGAACTGTGGGCCTTAGGTTTTATTGATATGAAGCCGAATGCTTGTCCCATTGTCCGCGACAGGATGCAAATTGCCACAGCGGCAAGCCGGCAAAAAAAGGGACGCATTGACTGGAGTTTAACAGCCTCAACCGATAGCAGCGCTATTTGGGATACTTATCGCGGCTTTCAAGCAGAGGCGCCGGTAAGCCCTCCCCAAGATTTTATTGATTTTAGCGGCCTGGATATGGATTGTCGACTTTTTCCGCTGGAAACCTTCCGCTCCTGTTTTAATCAGGCAATGAAACGAGAAGGATTTTCGTTACTGAGCTATGGCGACCGAGCCGGTTTTTTTCCGCTCCGCACCTACTTAGCGCATCATCTGCAAAGCCACGGCATTTCCGTCACTGCCGAAGAAATTTTAATCACTAACGGCTTACAACAAGGGATTGACCTCGTCTTTCGCATGATTGCCGCGCCCGGTAAAGCCGTAGCCATCGAATCTCCTACGTACAAGGAAATGCTGCCGCTGTTAAAATTCTGCGGTTTAAAGCCGTTGGAAATTCCCATTCGTTCTGACGGAATGGATTTAGCGATTTTGGAAAAAATGCTAAAGACGGAACAGCCCTCGCTTGTCTATACGATGCCAAATTTTCAAAATCCGACGGGCGTCACGACAAGCCAGTCCCATCGCGAAAAATTGCTGTCACTGTGCCAAAAATACGGTGTTCCCATTTTAGAAGACGGCTTTGAAGAGGAAATGAAATATTTCGGCCGCGTTGTTCTGCCCATCAAATCAATGGACGACCAGCATACGGTGATTTATTGCGGCACCTTCTCCAAAGTTCTCTTTCCCGGCGTTCGGATCGGCTGGATCGCGGCAGAGCCAGAATGCATTGAACGCCTTATGGCCATTCGCAGCTTTAGCGATCTCTCTTCTAGTATGATTTTGCAGGCCGCTATTTATGAGTTTTGCCAGCGCGGTCATTACGACCGTCATATCAGCAAAATGCATCGGCTCTTCCGTAAACGCATGCAAACGGCTCTCGTGGCTTTAAAACAATATATTAAGCCAGAATGGGCCGCTTGGAGCGAACCGAACGGCGGCTATCTCTTATGGCTGAAACTCTCACCGCTGCCAGACGCTGCGGCAGATCTCACCGCACTTTTCGCGAAACAGAAAATCCAAATTTCTTCAGGTAAATACTTTTTTTCGTCTAGCGCTAACGCCGTTCATCTTAGACTTTCCATTTCCAAACTGAACGAAGCAGAAATCACGGAAGGTATCAAACGACTCGCTCTCGCTTTAGAACAAATCTATCATTAATACAACCATCAACGCTCATCTGAGGAGGAATTATTATGGAACAAGGAACACTGCGCGTAAAAATTGGTTTGGCTGAAATGCTGAAGGGCGGCGTCATTATGGATGTAACGACGCCAGAACAAGCAAAAATAGCAGAAGAAGCTGGCGCTTGCGCCGTTATGGCCCTAGAACGGGTCCCCGCGGACATTCGCGCCGCTGGCGGTGTCGCCCGTATGGCTGATCCAACTATCGTTGAAAATATTATGGCCGCGGTTACCATTCCCGTCATGGCCAAAGCCCGCATCGGTCATTTTGTCGAAGCCCGCATTTTAGAATCCCTTGGCGTAGATTATATTGATGAAAGTGAAGTCCTGACGCCTGCTGACGATAAGTTTCATATCAATAAACAGGATTTTAAAGTGCCCTTTGTCTGTGGCGCTAAAAACCTCGGCGAAGCGCTGCGCCGCATTGGCGAAGGCGCTGCCATGATCCGCACCAAAGGCGAGCCTGGTACTGGCAATGTCGTCGAAGCTGTAAAACATATGCGCATGGTCATGAGTGAAATTCGTCTATTGCAAAATCTACCGGATGAAGAAGTGTCCTCTTTTGCCAAAAATATTGCCGCACCGCTCGAACTCGTTCTGGAAACGAGAAAACTTGGTCGTCTACCTGTGGTTAATTTTGCTGCAGGCGGTATTGCTACCCCAGCTGACGCAGCGCTCATGATGCACCTTGGCTGCGATGGCGTTTTCGTCGGATCAGGCATCTTTAAATCAGGCGATCCCGCCAAACGTGCCAAAGCCATAGTAGCTGCTACCACCTACTACAACGATCCGAAAATTCTCGCAGAAGTCTCCAAGGATCTCGGCGAAGCCATGGTAGGTATTGAAATTGATACAATCCCGCAACACGAACGGATGCAGGAACGAGGCTGGTAACATGAAAATCGGCATTTTATCGCTTCAGGGAGCCTTTCGTGAGCATCACTGGGCCATTGAGCGCTGCGGCGCAACAGCAGTTGATATCCGCAAAGCCTCCGAGCTTGATGCGATCGAGGGTCTCATCCTCCCTGGCGGCGAAAGTACGACGATTGGCAAGCTGCTAGTGGAGTGGAATCTTCTGCCAAAGATCCTAGAACGAGCTGCCCAAGGCATGGCGATTTACGGTACCTGCGCGGGAATGATCTTACTGGCAAAAAAGATTATCGACAGCGATCAGCCCCGTCTCGGTCTCATGGATATTACGGTTCGCCGCAATGCTTTTGGTCGCCAGAAAGAAAGCTTTGAAGCAGATCTAGTCGTGCCTGAATTAGGACCTGCGCCAATCAAAGCGGTCTTTATCCGCGCCCCGCTAATTGAAGCGGCTGATCCAGCGGTGACCATTCTAGCTTCAGTGAATGAAAAAGCTGTTATTGCCCGTCAGAAAAATTTTCTTGTTAGTTCCTTTCATCCAGAATTAACTGGTGATGACCGGTTGCATCATTATTTTATAAAAATGGCGCAGGAGAAGAACCTCTCACTCTAACATTAAAAAGCCCCTCGTTGCCGCAGAACATAACTAGTCTGCGAAACACGAGGGGCTTTCTTTGCGGATGAATGATCCGATAAATTTAGATTTTGCGGGCCGCATCAGTCAGCGGCGGTACAATCTGTTTCTTACGAGACATTACGCCAGGAAGATGAACAATGCCATTTTCCCCGCGGCTGCCAAAGGCATCCTGAATTAAAGAGATCGGCTGCCCTTCATAGAAGAGGTAGGTTGCTTCTTCCAAAATATCTGTGTTCATGAGCAGTACCATGTCATAGCCTTCTTTATCACAAAGGGTTTTCATGGCAGCTTTTAAATCATCTTGTTTAGCCAGAATTTCCTGACCAGCCAAGACGGAAATCTGGCCAATCGCTAAGCGATAATCGCCCATTTGGAATTCCTTGAAATCATTCTTTAAAATATCGGAAGCTGTCAAGCTGCTCGTATCAGAACCGGCTCGCAGCAGCGCTAAACCATGTTCCTCACAGTCAAGACCGGAGATCTCAGCAAGTTTCTCTGCGGTTTTGCGATCTTTCGCCGTACAAGTAGGCGATTTAAAGAGTACCGTATCAGACAAAATAGCCGATAATAACAAACCAGCTGTTTCTTTCGAGATTTCAACATTATTTTGCCAGTACATATTCGCTACAATCGTTGCCGTGCAGCCGACAGGCTCAAAGTGAAGATCTACAGGATAGCTTGTTTCGAGGCCGCCTAGGCGATGATGATCAACGACTTCGATGATTTCGCCTTCATGAATTCCTTCCACCGCTTGCGCTAATTCATTATGATCGACAAGAATCACTTGTTCTTTTTCTGGCAAAATGAG
This sequence comes from uncultured Pelosinus sp., assembly GCA_900550105.1. Classification (GTDB taxonomy): domain Bacteria; phylum Bacillota; class Negativicutes; order UMGS1260; family UMGS1260; genus UMGS1260. Next base: position 22,019 of record URQW01000011.1, on the reverse strand, counting down.
CTTATCACGATCAATCATACCAACAAAGCGACCATTCTCAACAATCGGATAATTGCGGAAGCTTGTTGCAGCAATAGTCCCCTTAATATCCATAACCAACTGACTTGGTTTAAAAGTTACTACTTGGCTCTGCATCACCGTACGGACAGGTACGGACTGCGTAATCAGTCGCGCGCAAGTATATGTATCATAAGGTGCGCTGATAATCATAACTTTGGCATCACTCGCCGCTTGCGCTACTGGCTTCGCCAGTGTTGCGCCGCCGGTAATAATCAGGCATTGCACGCCTTTTTCAATACAGGCAAGCTGGGCCTTGAGCCGATCGCCGACAAGAACCGTATCACCAGCATCAACACTTGCCACCATGGTCTCGGTCTTTGCTGCGGCAATTTTAAGTTTCCCTTTGATGGTCTGGTCAAGGGCGCTGCCGCAAAGCAACGTTCCATCAAGCACTTTAACTACAGCGCCAAATTCTACATTTGCTTCGGATAAATCAGGCATTTCCAATTCCTCAAAATACCTTCTTGCCAAATCCCCTACGGAAACAATGCCTTCGAGCATTCCTTGGTTATCAATAACCGGAATAGATTTTACATTGTGTTCTTTCATTAGACTGCCCAGTTCTTTCAGCGTCTGATCGGGGTGAATCGTGACTTGCAAGGGGCGCATCATTTCACGAACTCTAGGATAGAGATCGTTAATTAAAAGCGGCGCCTTTACTCCTAGCTTATCTAAAATGTACTTTGTTTCATTGTTAACTTTACCTGCCCGGGCTGCAATTGCATCGATTCCAAGAGCTTGTTTCAAACCGGCGTAAGCAATGGCTGAACAAATTGAATCGGTATCCGGGTTTTTGTGGCCCATTACATAAATGGGTTTCGCCACGATAATCCCCCCAAACGTGATTGTTACTATTTAGAATTACTAGTTATTTATTATAACAAAATAAGACAGGCCCTTCAAACAAAAAAAGCAGGAATTTAGGACTTTATGCGCAATTATTAGAAGTTGCATGAATTATAAAGAAACGAGGAAACTCTGTTATGTCACTACCAAAATCCTACCATAGCCGTCTCTGGCGAGCTATTATTGAATTTGACCTCATTGAACCAAATGATCGCATTCTCATTGGTCTGTCCGGCGGCAAAGACAGCTGCTTTTTAACCTATGCTTTAGCCCAATTGCGCCACTATTCGCCGCGCCCTTTTGAAATTGCCGCCCTTACAATTAATCCGAATTTCACCGATACTTTTGATACAAAAGCGCTGGCTGACTGGTGCGAAAACCTCGCAGTTCCTTTTTACAGTGTCAGCGAACCGATTGGCGAAGCGATCGCTCGCCAGTCAGACAAAGACGCCTGCTATATTTGCGCCACCATGCGCCGCGGTATTATGAATACCTTTGCCAAGGAAAAAGGCTTCAATAAAATTGCCTATGCTCATCACCATGATGATGCCGTAGAAACTTTTTACATGAGCCTGCTTTTTTCCGGCCAGCTTCAGACTTTTTCGCCGAAAACCTATTTTGATCGCTCTGACATTACTTTAATTCGGCCTCTTGTCTATTTCCGCGAACAGGAAAGTCGTGATGCGATTTCGTATCACGGTTTTACACCAATACCTAGTCCTTGTCCCCGTGACGGCCAAACAAAAAGGCAGACAATCAAACAAATGATTGCTGCCTTAGAAAAAGAAGATCCCCTATTTTATACCCATCTTTCAGCAAGTATGCGTCAGTCTGATAAAATTCACCTTTGGCCGCCAGAGCCCACGCGCAGTGAACTTAAGGCAAAACATGACCGCTTTTTCTGCAAGCACCTGTAAGCTTTTTTACGCGCTTTCCAGTCTGTAGCAGCTAGCCCAACACTTTCTTTTCAATCGCTCTAGCTGTCGGCGTATCGGCGAGTCCTGCCTCTGAAGTTTCTCTTAAACTCTGCGGCAAGAGTCGGCCAATTTGCTGCGAGGCTGTAATCACTTCATCAGGCGGAATGACACTCTCCACACCGGCGAGGGCTAGTTCAGCGGCAATCAAGGCATGAGAAGCGCCAAAGCCATTGCGTTTCACGCAAGGTACCTCTACTAGACCAGCAACAGGATCGCAAACAAGGCCCAATAAGTTTTTAAAGGCTAACGCTAAAGCATGTCCGGTCTGTTCAGGCGAGCCGCCAGCCAATTCAGTAATAGCCGCAGCCGCCATTGCCGCAGCAGAGCCGCACTCAGCCTGGCAGCCCCCTAAAGCGCCCGCTAAAGAAGCATGCTCCTGGATGATTAGCCCCACACCGGAGGCCGTAAACAAGGCGTCTACTAACGCTTCATCGTTTTTTTGCAGGGTTTCGCCAGCCGCCAGTAGCGCACCAGGCAATATGCCGCAAGAACCAGCTGTAGGACTGGCCACAATCCGGCCCATTTTGGCATTGACTTCACTAACAGACAACGCATAAAGCAATGCTTTCTGTACCGTTTCTCCGAGCAGGCTTTGCTGCGTTTTCGCTTGCGTTAACGTCATGAAGTCGCCCATTTTCGCAGCATCGCCGCCGACCATGCCACTCACTGATTTCTCCCGACTAGATCGGCCTTTCTCTACGGCCTCTTTCATGACCTGAAGACAACGAGCCATATCTTCACGAACTGACGCCTCGCTTCTCTGGCTTTTTTCCGCTTCATAGGCAATCACGACAGAAGCAATCGAACCTTTTCTTGCTTTTGCCAAAGCAATCAAATCGGCAAATGTAGAAAAACGAATCATTTTATTTCCTCCTTTTGATAAGGGTGGTACAAGTTTATAAAGGGGGCACAAGCATCGCCAATTCGATTCGTGGCAAATTGGACACTACTTCATAGACACTTTCCGCAATCGGCTCATCGGCCTCTAAAATGAGTAAAGCCTGGGCGCCTCGCTCACTGCGAGATACACGCATAAAAGCTACATTAACACCCGCCTGAGCCAAAATATGAGTAATAAGCGCCACGATGCCTGGCTTGTCCTGATGAATTGTAATCAAAGTAAAGTATTCGCCAGTAAGCTCCACTTGATAACCATTAATCCGATTTACAATAATACTACCGCCGCCAAGGGAAGATCCGGTAACTTCCGCCCGCCGCCCTGATCGTCCAGTCATTTCCAAGCAGACCGTATTGGGATGGACATCGCCTAAATCACATTTCAAAAATTCAATTTCTATTTGCGCCGTTTTGGCCAATTCCAAAGCTTCTGGCAAACGTTCATCATCTGCCGCCATATCTAGCAAGCCTGCCACAATAGCCCGATCGGTGCCATGTCCCCGGTACGTCTGGGCAAAAGAGCCATGGAATTTCACCTGAACCTGCCGCACTTCCTCGCCTAAAATTTTTCTAGCTAATCTGCCAAGACGCGCTGCTCCTGCCGTATGAGAGCTGGAAGGACCAATCATAACCGGTCCGATAATATCAAATACGCTTTTCATAAAACCCTCCTTATCGAATATATTAAATCGTATAAAAGGTCCGCTGGATCAGTCAATAATCTTTTTATTTTACCATTTTATCACAAAAAAATAACCTTTCTATAATAAATCTGACAAAAACCTTTGCACAGTGGCAAAAACTTTTATATACTGTAATAGGTACAAAAGGAGGAATTGAAGTGAGTCAAAGGGGAAAAAGATTTATTGTTTATTCCTTTGTCATGTGGATGTGGCTGTTCGGCATGAGTCTGCCAACACTAGCCGCTTCTCAGGCAACACCACTTACAATTCTATCTCTTTCTACCGATACGCCTCAGACTATAGAGCAGATTCTACTTAGCTCGGTTGGCGACTGTACTTTAGGAACAGATGAACGCTTCGGTTCTGCTGATACGATGCCAGCTGTCATCAAAGCGCATGGTAATGATTATAGCTATGTTTTCAGCAATGTAGCCGAGATCTTTGCCGCTAGTGACTTTACTACAGCAAACTTAGAAACAACACTGACTCGTTCCAATCATCCTGTCGAAAAGACCTTTGCTTTTCACGGCGATCCCGAATATGCGAATATGCTGAAACTTGGCCATATTAATGCGGTAAACTTATCCAATAATCATATTTACGATTATGGCGATGTCGGCTTTAGCGATACCTTAGCGTCCTTAAATAAAACAGGAATTACTTATTTCGGCGAAGGAAATGTAGCGATTCAAACAATTAAAGGCCGCCAGTTTGCCTTTCTCGGCTACACAGGCTTCTCCTATGACCGCGCATTCTTGGAAAAACTGCGCCGCGATATTGAAACTGTAAAAAAACAGGGCTGTATTGTGATTATCAATTTTCACTGGGGTGAAGAACTTTTAAATCATACCATTCCGACGCAAAAGGAACTGGCGCATTACGCCATTGACTACGGCGCTGATTTTATTTTTGGTCATCATCCTCACGTACTTCAACCAATTGAACGCTACAAAGGAAAACTCATTTGCTATAGTCTCGGTAATTTCGCCTTTGGCGGTAATAAAAACCCTGATGATAAGGATACGATGATCGTCCAAACCCGCTTCGACTTCCAAGGTTCAAAACTCGTCTCTTATGGCGTTCGCATTATTCCTTGCAGCATTTCTTCGGTCAACTATATTAATGACTATCGCCCTACACCGCTGACAGGCAACGCGAAAGCGCGCGTGTTAGATCGTTTGAATAAAATTTCGCCGCTTGCTGGCTTTACCTTAACAGATGAATTTACTACACTGCCCTTTGAAGAGACAGCGCCATAAATATCATTCTTAATACCTTAATACATAAAAACTTAGCACGTAAAAAAACCGGCTTCGTCTTGTAGACGAGCCGATTTTTTTATGCCGTTCTAGGCGTTACTGGACTAATTCAGATACAAAAACAAGCTGTATACCCTGCGCATCCAGTTCAGGTAGTATACTTTGAATGGCCTGCGCTGTATGACTGCGAGCATGACCGATCAATATAATTTTTCCTTCTTTCAGCGCGAGAGTAATACCTTGGCACAGCTGTTTTTTGACTGACTCTACATCAGGCTGATTATCAATAAACAACTCATTTGCCGCTGTTTTCACGCCAGATTGTTTCGCCAGTTCCCAAGCTACAGACTGACTGCTTGTACGACTATCCACAAAAAAAAGCTGTTTTTCCTTTAATACGGCTAACAAGGCCTTCATCACTCGTTTATCGCTGGTCGCACGCGACCCTTGATGATTATTGACGCCGATTAAACCGGGAATTGCCTGAATATCCTTGCGAACAAGCCCTTGAATTTCACTATCGCTGAGCCGCCCCGAAACCGTTTCCGCTTCCGATTGCTGCGAGCGATCTAAAGGCTCCATAGGTAAATGCAGCATAACCTGATGACCGGACTGTAAAGCTTTCGCCGCAGCCTGGGTTGAATAGGGCCTATTAGGCAACACCGAAAAAGTTAGAGGTCTACTAATTGCAGCAAACTCGTTAATAGGTTCGCTCGTATAGCCGAAGTCATCAATAATCAGAGCGATACGAGCTCGCGCACTGCCTGATTTAGCTCCCTGTGATTCTTTAGTAAGAGGGTTTGTTTGTTTCGTAGTCGCCGGAACAGTCTGATTCGCTCCTACCTTGCTTGATCCCGACTCCTTCTGGGAAACCGTACTACTTTGATTCTCGTAAAAGCCATAGAGAAGGACAGCTAAAATTCCGGCAAGACCTAGCCATAACCCCAACCGTTTTGTATTGTTTTTTCGCTTCATCCGGTCTGCCGCCTTATCATCAGGACAAAAGAATATCCCAGATCTGTTTGCCTACTAAAATGACTGTTATGGAAATAAAGAGCGGTCTTACATAGGCGGCGCCTTTTAAGATTGCTACTTTTGTACCAGCAATAGCCCCTAAAATCATGCCGATTCCCATGACAAGACCGTAATCATAGTGAACATAACCTAGTACAAGAAAAGTAATTAGAGCCGCGATGTTGCTGGCAAAATTCAGAACTTTAGCGTTGCCGGAAGAAGTTACAAAATCAAAGCCGATTAGCAAAAAGGCAAAAATCAAAAAAGAACCTGTCCCTGGTCCAAAAAAACCATCATAAAAACCAATGCAAAAAGCCACAAGACCGCTCAGTCCCATGCGTTTACTCGAAAGTCCCTGGTAGGTAGATATATCGCCCCAGTCCTTTTTAAAGACTGTATAAATCGCTACAACAATAAGCAGTACGATAACAAGAGGCTTTAAAAAAGTGGAAGGAATAAACTGTACCGTAAAAGCGCCCAAACCAGAACCGACCAGCGCTAAAGGAAACAGCCATTTTACTAGCGACAAATCGACCTTGCCAGAACGAATAAAGCTGGTCATGCTCGTAATGGAACCCATAGAGGCTGCCATCTTGTTCGTACCAAAAACATGAGTAATAGGCAGTCCTGTCATGAGCAGTGCTGGCAGTGTAACAAGTCCGCCGCCGCCTACCACAGAATCAATAAAAGAAGCTACAAAGCCTACTACAAATAAAAAAATCCCCATTGATAGAGTAATTGGTTCCATATTGTTCCTTCTTTCTCGCTATCCTGTTGTTCTACTAGTCGAATACTAGTATAGCAAAGAACCGAGAAAAAAACAGCTGCTATTATTTACGGCGCGAATTGAGCTCTGCCAAAAGCTCCATGGGCGTAATATTGTGATAGCTTAGGAGAACGAGGCAATGATACCAGAGATCGGCCATTTCATAAAGAATTTCGGCCTTATCGTTATTTTTAGACGCAATAATCGTTTCGGCATTTTCTTCGCCGACCTTTTTTAAGATCTTATCCTGGCCTTTATCAAATAAATAGCAGGTGTAAGAACCTTCCTGGCGATTTTGTTTGCGATCTTCAATCACTTCATAAAGCGACTGCAAAATGGCAGCAGAACCACCGTAAAGTGCAGATGGATCTTTTACAACTTCAGCCTGAGGCTGCGATTGATCTAGGCGGCGGCTAAAGCAAGAAAACGTTCCTTCATGACAAGCTGCGCCGGTCTGTTTCGCCGTCACCAGCAGCGTATCGCCATCGCAGTCATAGTGAATTGATTCCACCTGTTGTACATGGCCTGATGTTTCGCCCTTTTGCCATAGGGCTTTACGACTGCGGCTGTAAAACCAAGTTACGCCAGTTGTTAAGGTTTTTTCTAGTGCTTCTTGATTCATATAGGCAAGCATCAGCACCGTTTTTGTTTCACTGTCCTGCACAATCGCTGGGATAAGACCCGCTTCGTCAAACTTCACCTGAGTAAGCCACGGGGCCTGTTCTACTCCGTTCATAATCGTACCTCCACCTGTTGACTTTTTAAATACTCTTTTACTTGCTTTACTGTAAACTGGCCATAATGAAAAACGGAAGCGGCAAGGACCGCATCGGCTTTTCCTAGTGTCAATACATCATAAAAATGAGACATTTCGCCAGCACCGCCTGAGGCGATAACTGGTACGGGCACACTTTCCGCTACGGCTCTAGTTAACAAAATATCATAGCCGTCTTTCGTGCCGTCTTTATCCATACTTGTCAGCAAAATTTCTCCAGCGCCTAAGGCAACGCCTTTCTTGACCCACTCAAGCACATCAAGACCGGTAGGAGTCCGCCCGCCATGAATATAGACTTCCCAATTTCCTGGACTAGTCTGACGAGCGTCTACAGCCAAAACCACACATTGACTGCCAAATTTTTTAGCGCCTTCGGCAATCAAATCTGGTTGATTGACCGCTGCTGTGTTCAGTGATACCTTATCAGCGCCCGCTTTCAGCATTTTGCGAATATCAGCACTGGTACGAATACCACCGCCGACTGTAAACGGAATAAACACCTCAGAAGCGGTACTTTTCACCACATCGACCATCGTATCGCGCTGATCCGAAGAAGCAGTAATATCAAGGAAAATCAATTCATCAGCCATCTCACGATCATAAATCTGAGCAAGCTCCACAGGATCGCCGGCATCACGCAGTCCCACAAAATTGGTACCTTTTACAACCCGCCCATCTTTTACATCAAGACAGGGAATAATCCGTTTTGTATACATCTTACCGTCCCCCTTGCTGTTCGCAGCGAGCCAAAGCCTCGCGTAAGTCAAGTGAACCTGTATAAATTGATTTCCCCACAATAACCCCTTCAATTAAGGGTTCGCCGCAAGCTAACAGCGCCTCAATATCGCCCAAATCTTTAACTCCGCCCGAAGCAATCACCTTAAGACCGGAGCGTTTAGCCAAATCGGCAGTCGCTGCGATATTCACACCACTTAGCGTTCCATCTCGGGAAATATCTGTATAGATCAGTCGAGTTACACCGCAATCAGCCATACGCTCAGCCAGTTCAGAAACTGCCATATCGCCGCTTACACCCCAACCATCCACTGCTACAATCCCCGCTTTCGCATCAATACCGACAACTATTTTTTCGCCAAATTCTTTTACAGCTTCTTTCACAAGCTGCGGGTTACGGACGGCTACTGAGCCTAAAATAACACGTTCAATTCCGATATTCAGCCAAGTTTCCACGGCAGTTAGATCACGGATCCCGCCGCCAAGCTGCACAGGCACTGTCGCTTCTTGCAAAATTTCTCGAATCGCACTGATATTCACTGGCTTAGCTTCCTTGGCGCCATCAAGATCCACTACATGAAAATACTTAGCGCCTTGTTCCTGCCAGCGAAGCGCCATATCTGCTGGCCGATCGGCGAAAACAGTTTCTTGGGAAAAATCGCCTTTATAAAGTCTGACGCACTTTCCTCCCAGTATATCAATCGCTGGAAATAAAATCATCAGGTCATCTCCTTAAAGTTCGCCAGAATTTTCATGCCAGCCTGACCGGATTTCTCCGGATGAAACTGCACAGCCTGCACATTATCTCGCCCTACAGCAGCAGTAATCGTTTCACCATAATTACTTGTCGCTGTGATAATGGAGGAATCAGTCGGCGCCGCATGATAGCTGTGCACAAAATACACAAAGCTTTGTTCAAGACCGGATAGCAGCGAGCTCTCTTTTTGCAGCATCAAATCATTCCAGCCCATATGCGGAATTTTTAGATCTGGCGCCACAATTTTCTTTACCATACCGGAAAAAATACCGATTCCGGGCACACCAGGATCTTCTTCACTGCCTTCAAATAACATTTGTAAGCCAACGCAAATACCTAAAAAAGGTTTCCCTGACTGAATCGTTTCTAAAATCACCGGCTCTAATTGAAATTGTCGCAGGTTGTTCATGCAGTCGCCAAAAGCGCCGACGCCAGGAAGAACCACTTTATCGGCTTTGAGAATTTGCTTAGGATCTCTCGTAACAAGAACCTGCGCCCCTAGTTTCACAAAGGCTTTTTCCACACTGAACAGATTTCCCATACCATAATCAATAATTGCAATCATCATGATCGCTCCTTTATTCAAGCATGCCCTTAGAGGACATGACACCTTCAATTCTTACATCTTTTTGTGTCGCTTCGTCTAAGGCGCGGCCAAAAGCCTTGAAAACGGCCTCAATAATATGATGCGAGTTCTCACCAGCTAATTTACGAATATGCAACGTAATCCCTGCCTGAACGGCCACGGCGCGAAAAAATTCCACAGTAAGTTCGGTATCAAAAGAACCGACTAGCGGCGCCGGAACAGCTGCGTCATAGGCCAGAAAAGGCCGCCCCGAAAGATCCAGCGATACCATCACGAGCGCCTCATCCATAGGAACGAAAACGGTACCATACCGTTTGATTCCCGCCTTGTCGTCAATCGCCTGCTTAATCAATTGGCCCAATAAAATGCCGCAATCTTCCACGGTATGATGGCCGTCAACTTCTAAGTCGCCCTTTGCCGAAAGGGTTACATCAAAAAAGCCATGCTTGGCAAACAGTATGAGCATATGATCAAAAAAGCCGATTCCCGTGTCAATCGTTGCTTGACCCTTTCCATCTACTCCGAAGGAACCGGTAATTTCTGTTTCACCAGTCTTGCGATCTGCTTTAGCAAACCTCACATTCTCCGCCTCACTTTTCTAGAAATTGAACGATTTCCTTAAGCAGCGCTTCATTTTCTTTTGACGTGCCTACGGTGATTCTTATGCAGTTTTCTAAAGCGGGCGCGCCATGAAAGCTGCGCACAGCAATCGATTTTTCCGCAAGATACGCGGCAAGAGCTTCCGCTCGAGGCAACCGTACCAAAAGAAAATTTGTTTGCGACGGAAATACGGTAACACCAATGCTTGACAGCTTTTCGGTTAGAATCTGACGTTCTTTTACTGTTGCTGCAATCGCTGCTTCAAATAGGCTACGTTCAGAAAAGACAGCCTCTGCCGCCGCCAAAGAAAACGCATTGACATGATATGGCAACAGCACTTTATTTACGACTTCAATCAGTTCCTGCGAAGCAATCATATAGCCAGTTCGAGCCGAAGCCAGACCGTAGGCTTTTGATAAAGTTCTAGCAATAATTAAATTAGGATATTTATTTAATAGCGGCAAAGCCGTTTCACCGTAAAATTCCATGTAGGCTTCATCGACAACTACCGGACAGGTAAGCGCAGCGACAATCTTTTCTACATCGGCTAAAGCCATACCATTGCCTGTTGGATTATTGGGGTTGCAAAGGAGCGCCAACTGAGCGTCTTTGGCAGCATCAATATAATCTGCTACTGGTAGGGAAAAATCATCTGCCAGTGCGACTGGCACAGACTGGCTGTCAGCAATCCGCCCATAAATTTCATACATAGAAAAAGACGGACTGGGGAAAACTAATTTGCGGCCTTTCCCGCCGAAAGCGATGCAAAGAGCTAACAGAATTTCACTGGAGCCGCAGCCTAGCGCAACTTGCTCAGCTGTCAGGCCATAAGCGGCAGCAATTTGCCCGCGCAGTGGCTCATCAGAACCGGGATAGCGTTGCAACACGACCTTACTAAGGGCTTGCTGTACCTTTTCGGCTACGCCCAGTGGCATGGGACCGTTTTTCTCATTGGCATCAAGCTTAATCTTCCAGTCAGACTCTTCTACATGGTAAGCGGTAAGGCTTTGTAGTGATTCACGAATATCTAGCTTCATTATTTCATTCCCCGCTTTCTAATCGCATTGGCATGGGCTGTCAGCCCTTCGGCTTCGGCCAGACAAATTACAGCATCGCTGACTTTCTCAAGACCCGCTTTCGTATAGGAAATAATACTCGTCTTTTTCATAAAAGTATCCACATTCAGCACGGAATAAAACCGCGCTGTCCCGCCTGTCGGCAAAACATGATTCGGACCAGCCATATAATCGCCTAATGGTTCTGGCGAGTAGGGCCCAAGAAAAATGGCGCCGGCATGCTCTAAATAAGGCAGTAAGGAAAAGGGATTTTCCGCTAAAACTTCTAAATGCTCTGGCGCGGCATAGTTGGCAATTTCAGCTGCTTGCAGCATGTCTTTTGCTACAAGAATCTTTCCATTATTGGCAAGCGAAGCAGCGGCAATTTCCCGCCGCGGCAAAAGTTCAAGCTGCTTTTTTACCTCGACTTGAATTGCTTGCGCCAAATTCGGCGAATTAGTAACAACCATACAGGCTGCTAAGGGATCATGCTCCGCCTGACTCAACATATCAGCTGCCGCATAAACCGGATTCGCCTGTTCATCTGCCAAAATCAATATTTCACTAGGCCCTGCCAGCATATCAATATCACAATGGCCATACACAGCTTTTTTAGCTAAGGTTACGAAAATATTACCGGGACCCGTAATCTTATCGACTTTAGGCATCAATTCAGAACCAAAAGCGAGACCGGCAATCGCTTGTGCGCCGCCGATGCGGAATATCCGATGAACCCCAGCTAGTTTTGCCGCTGCAAGTACGCACGGATTGACGGAACCGTCTTTCGCTGGCGGCACTACCATAATAATTTCTTTAACACCTGCTACGGAAGCCGGAACAGCATTCATAATCACCGAAGAAGGATACGAAGCAGTACCGCCAGGCACATAAATACCGACTCGCTCCAACGGCCGTACATTCTGCCCTAGCATCGAGCCTTCTTCCCGATAAGTAATCCAAGATTTCGGCAGCTGTTCTTCATGGAAGGCCCGTACATTGCGTTCCGCCTGTTGCAATGCCGCTAATACCGCCGGGTCGATTTGGTCTAAAGCCGACTCGATCTCTGCCGCGGAAACTTCGAAATTTGCTTCTGTCAAAGTTACGCCGTCAATAAGCTGACTGTAATGAAATAACGCTTTATCGCCCTGTTGTCGTATATCGTTTACGATTTGATCGACGACTTCAGCGGCCGACATCTCCCGACCAAAGGTCTGGGCGATTCGTTTTTTAGCGCCCTCGCCAAGTTCTACCTTATCAAAAGCAGGCTTTACCATGAATTGTTTAAGCTGCTCTGGCGCATAGGCAGAAACGTTCAAAATCTCTAGCATGATTTAGCCTCCTCTTCGGTTAAAACTTTTAATTTTTCTACCACATCATGGATGCGATCAAATTTCATCTTGAAACTCACGCGATTTGCAATAAACCGAGCTGTGGCTGGAGCGATTTTCGCCACTTCAATCAACTTGTTCTCACGCAGCGTCGTCCCTGTTTCCACAATATCAACGATCAACTCAGCAAGACCTACCATCGGCGCCAATTCAATCGAGCCATTCAGCTTAATAAACTCCATTTGAATTCCTTTATCATGAAAGAAACGCTCGGCCACGCGCGGATATTTCGTCGCAACCCGCATATGGGCATAATCACTTAACTTGGGCTGCAACAGCGCCTCTGGTACAGCAACCATAAGACGGCATAAACCATATTTTAAATCGAGAAGCTCATAAACGTCACGATTTTCTTCCAGTAAAACATCTTTTCCAATAATCCCGATATCGGCAGCGCCATATTCAACATAAGTAGGCAGATCAGCCGTTTTAGTAATAATAAACCGTAGCTTCTTCGCTTCGTTCGTAATAATTAATTTGCGCGAGTCTTCCTTTAAGCCTTCGGCGTCATAGCCGCAAGTGGCAAGTTTCCGTGCTGACAAATCAAATAACTTGCCCTTCGGCAAGGCAATTGTCAAATAATCCATATCGCTGGAAGTCATAAAATCCTCCTTAAAACGCCTTTTCTTTAGTTGTTTAAAGCATTAACTTATTAATAAGTTATCATAAATTCTTTTTTTCGTCAAGTTTAGAAAGAAAGGTCTTTTCCATTCATAGGAATTTTTGCCTAGGTCGTAGAATGAGTAATTATGACCAAAAATCGTTCAAGCCTAAAATGAACTCAAATAAGAAGCTTCGCTAGGAGGGTATCCTTTATGAAAATTCTTGTTTTAAATCCACTGTCTGATGATCAAAAGGCTGAAATTGCAGCAATCGATTCGTCCATCGAAGTCGTCACAAGCACGCTGCCGGAAGCCCACTTAGAAATTGCCGACACGGATATACTTGTCGCCTGGGGCTTTATGCACATTGAAGAACTCTTTGCTAAGGCGCCGAATTTGAAGTGGATTCATGCGTTAAGCGCCGGTGTAGAAAATCTAAACCTGCCCGAATTAAAAGAAAAGCAGGTTTTCCTGACAAATTCGAAGGGAATTCATGGTATTCCCGTCTCAGAACACGTTTTCGCCATGATGCTGTCCTTCAGCCGCGGTCTCTACCTGTCGCGCCACAAACAGCAGGAGCATCGCTGGAAACGAGTTCCCACTGATGAACTCTATGAAAAAACGATTGGTATTGTCGGGCTGGGAAGTATTGGCCGAGAAATTGCTAAAAAAGCAAAATGCTTCGGCATGAATGTAGTAGCTACCAAACGAGAAATGACGACAGAAATTTTTGTTGATCGTCTCTATCATCCTGATGAAATTTTTGAGATGCTATCGCATTGTGATTACGTAGTAGCGGCACTACCGCTCATTGCCGAAACAGAAAATTTCTTTTCGCAAAAACACTTCGACGCCATGAAACAAACAGCCTATTTTATTAATATTGCCCGCGGCCCCGTCGTCGTTGAACAAGATTTGATTGCAGCCCTCCAAGAGGGTGTGATTCAAGGCGCCGGACTTGATGTCTTTCCTGTAGAACCATTGCCGTCAGACAGTCCGCTTTGGGATATGGAAAATGTTATCATCACGCCCCATGTAGCAGCGCTATCGCCTTATTATCTGGATCGAGCCATTAAACTTTTTGCTGATAACCTGTCGCGGTTTATTGCTAAAGGCGAATTATGCAATCAGATTGATCCAATCAAGGGTTACTGAAAAACTATTAATGCAATTCATCAGCCTGCCGCAGCAAGCTAAGTTCTAACGAATCCGTTTCCCGCGGCGGCTGGTGGTGAACGCGGACAAGAGCTACAAGCAATTCGTCGCACCCTAGCCTTTGCAGTCGATCAGCGCCCACTTCGCCATGACAATAATGCAGATATAAAGCCCGTCGCCAATGATCTCGCGGTAGTGCTGTCTGACTGGCCCACTTTCTTCCCCTCTTTTCCCAAAAACAGTCAAATAAGACTGTCCATATTTTATCGAAAGTCGTCACATCGCCTTTCAATCGTCCCACATCATGCAGCAATGCCGCTCTAATCAGCAAATTCAGCTGAATAGAGCGGCTTTTTGTATGAGAAACCGCCAAACGACGAGCGCTATAGGCGACTTGTAGGGCATGATATTGATCGGGAAGATTCATTTGATAAAATAAGGCTCGTTCCTTTACCTGTAGATATTCTTGCACAAACTGATGATCTTTCGCTGTTAACACAGCGGCAAGAGCCGCTGTAAGCTGGCGAATTCGCTGTTGCCAGCTAGTCACAATAAATCAACTCACTATAGCCTTTTTCTTGCATGGTTTTCTCAGCCTCGGCGCGCTCCTGCGCCCAAAGCGCCATGGCAACACGGCGACCTTCACTTCTAAGGGCGGAAGCTTTTGCGATCGCCTTAGCACTAGCGCCGTCTTGCCAAGCAATGTACACATTGTCTTTGGCAACAGCCACTTCTGCGGCCTGCCGCTCTAAAGCTAGTAAAACTCGCTCCATGCCTAGGGCGAAACCAGTAGCAGGCGCACCTGGTCCAAATGAGGCCAGCAATTGATCATAGCGGCCGCCGCCGCATACAGGAAAGCCAAGACCCGGCGTATAGCCTTCAAAAACAACTCCCGTATAATAGTCGAAATCGCGAATCATGCCAAGGTCAAATTCTACATACTTAGCTACGCCATAGCTTTTTAAAAGCTCGAAAATATGCGTTAAATCAGAAAGCGCCTGAGCACTTTCTTTCGTATTGGCCAATTTTTCCGCTTTCGCCAAAAGTTCTTCGCGACCGTGGAGAAGCGGCAGTTCCAGTAGCGTCTTTTGGATATTCTCAGGCAGATTGGACTCAGTTACAGCAGCTTGCAGCGCCACGAGATCGCGAGACATTAAGAGTCTCTTCAGGTTTTGTTTCTGACTACTTGACAAATGACTTGCCGCCATCATGCCACTAATAAACTGCATGTGACCAAGGCTCAACTGAAATTCTTTTAAGCCGCAGGCGGCAAGCGATTCTACCGCCAAGGCAATAATTTCGGCATCAGCCTCTGGACCGGGCACCCCCATAAGTTCTACGCCAGCCTGATGGAATTCGCATTGTCGGCCAGCCTGATACTCCTCCTGCCGAAAGACACTGGCAATATAGCTTAACCGTAGCGGCGCTTCATTTTCTTTGAGACGGGTCGCTGCAACTCTAGCCATGGGCGTCGTCATTTCCGGCCGAAGTACAAGCAAACGATTGGTTTGATCAAAAAATTTAAATACATTTTGCTCGTAAGAATTGCTTTCAGAAGCAATCGATAAAGTTTCCCAATACTCAAAGGTCGGCGTAATGACTTCATCATAGCCCCATTTGTCAAAAAGCTGAGCTAACCGATCTTCTAAAATCCGTTTGCGTTTCGCCTCCTGCGGCAAAAAGTCGCGCGTTCCGTAAGCAATTTGAGGTAAAAACTGCGCTGTTTTCATAGACTCTATTCCTTCTCCTCTGCTTCAATTCGCGGCAAAATTGTCCGATAGCCATCAGCCCCGTAATAGAGACAACGCTTGACACGGCTGATCGTGGCAGTACTTGCCCCGGTTTTTTCTACAATATCGTCATAAATAGCTCCTTTTTCCAACATTCGGGCTACTTCCAGTCGCTGCGCCATTGCTTTGAGTTCGCTGATTGTACAAATATCCTCAAAAAACTGATAACACTCCTCTAGTGTCTCAATGGAAAGAATTGCTCTAAATAATTGATCCGTATGCGGATCCTGTATTTTTTGATTAATGGACATAGCTTGAACCCCCATCATTTTCTTATGTGTTTCCTTTATTCGGTATAAGAAATAACAGTTCCTGCTTCCCTTTAATTCTTTATCTCTTTTTCTTTTTATCACTTTTATTCTTTAACCCGTGAAATTTTAAGTAAATTGATACTAAACTTGTTATAAATAGCTTGAATATTCAATATATACTTTTTTATTACTTCTCCCTTGACAGACATTCTATCCTTTGCTATTATCAATTCTAACAACTCCATACACTTGTAATTCATCAAGAGTTGGCTGAGGGACTGGCCCAATGAAGCTGCGGCAACCATCGTATTTTGCAAATTTGTATAATACGAACGGTGCCAATTCCTACAGGATGATATCCTGGCAGATGAAGCGATTGCTATGACAAGCTAACTTCCTCTGCTCCCTGAGCAGAGGTTTTCTATTTTGTAAAGGAAGTGACATGTATGATTACTTTGAAAAACCTCTCCAAAGTATACCAGTCTGATGCTGGTTCTATACCTGCGTTAGAGAACATTAATCTTACTGTAGAAAAAGGAGAAATTTTCGGCATTATTGGTAAGAGCGGCGCTGGCAAAAGCACCTTAGTCCGTTGCATGAACATGCTGGAAAGACCGACAGAAGGCGAAGTTCTCGTCGCTGGCCAAGATCTCACGGTCTTAACCGAAAAACAGCTTCGCGATGCTCGCAAGCAGATTAGTATGATTTTCCAACATTTTAATTTACTTTCTTCCCGTACCGTATTCGACAACGTAGCCTTTCCGCTAGAGCTAGCCGGAAAAAGTAAGAATGAAATTAAAAATGCGGTTTTGCCGCTCTTAGAGCTTGTCGGCTTAGCTGATAAAGCAAATCAGTATCCCTCCCAGCTTAGCGGCGGTCAAAAACAGCGTGTCGGCATCGCCCGCGCTCTAGCTAGTCAACCAAAGGTTCTATTGTGCGATGAAGCCACCTCGGCGCTCGACCCGCAAACAACTCACTCGATTTTACAGCTGTTAAAAAGTATTAATAAAAAATTAGACCTTACTATTGTTCTTATCACCCACGAAATGCATGTCATCAAAGAAATCTGTCACCGCGTTGCTGTAATTGAAAATGGTCATATTGTCGAAGAAGGACCGGTCCTAGATATCTTCACTAATCCGCAATCAGCTACAACCCGTGATTTTATCAGTACTTTAGAGCAAAATAATCTAGACGAACTCTTAAGCGATCGTGAAATCCGCCAAGAGAGCGTCACTGGTGATAATCTGCTCGTAAAACTTTCCTTTATAGGCGCTTCTGCTGAAGAGCCTATTATTGCAAGCTTAATTCGTCGTTTCAATGTAGACGCTAGCATTCTCTACGGCAATATTGACCATATTGACAGCACGCCTTACGGGACTCTTGTAATTGAACTGTCAGGCGTTAAAGAAAATATTGAAAGCGCCTTAAAGTATCTACAAACTAAAGATTTAGGAATCGAGGTGATCGGCTATGTCGCAAGAAATACTTCAATTGCTGGCTGAGTCTTTTGGACAAACCGTATATATGGTCATCATTTCAACAGCCATTGCTACGATTCTCGGCATACCCCTCGGCGTCATTCTTGTCGCCACGAATAAAGGACATATCTTAGAAAAACCAGCTTTAAACCGCATATTAGGTTCGATTGTCAATGCAACACGTTCCGTCCCTTTCATTATTTTAATGGTAGCGATTATTCCCCTTACCCGTATGATCGCCGGAACATCGATCGGCACCAATGCGGCCATTGTTCCCTTAAGTATTGCCGCTATTCCGTTTGTGGGCCGCATCATCGAATCGGCGTTAAAGGAAGTCGATCAAGGACTGATTGAAGCCGCTCAATCCATGGGGGCTTCGCCTTTTCAGATCATTACGAAAGTACTATTACCTGAAGCCATGTCTGGCATTATTTTAGGTCTTACGATTACGATCATCAACTTAATCGGCTATTCTGCTATGGCCGGAGCAATCGGCGGCGGCGGTCTCGGCGATTTGGCAATTCGTTACGGCTATCAACGGTTCCGCGGCGATATCATGTTGATTACTGTTATTATTTTGATTGTGATGGTCCAACTTGTTCAATCTTGCGGTGATCTTTTTGCTCGCCGCGTCAATAAACGCTAAATTTCAAAACTAAAAATCAGGAGGGAAATTCATGAAAAAGCCATTGAAATTGCTTTGCCTTGGTCTTAGTCTCATTACAACACTTGCCTTTACCGCTGGTTGCGGTGACAGTAAAAATGCCGCCGATTCCTCTAAGGACAAGGTCATTAAAGTCGGTGTAACTGCCGGCCCCCATGCTGAGTTAATGGATGAAGTCAAAAAGTTAGCAGAAAAACAAGGTCTTAAAATCCAAGTTGTTGAGTTCAACGATTATATCCAGCCTAACGTAGCGCTCCAGCAGGGCGACATTGATGTAAATAGTTTCCAACATGATCCTTATTTAAAAAATATTATTAAAGACCGCGGCTATGATATTGTGAATATCGGTAAAACAGTCATTTTCCCGATGGGTATCTACTCCAAAAAAGTAAAGGACCTTTCGCAGTTGCCTGATGGCGCTACAATCGCTGTGCCGAATGATCCGACCAATGGCGGTCGGGGCCTGCTGTTGCTCGAACAAAAAGGTGTAATTAAATTAAAACCTAATGCCGGTCTTACCGCAACAGCGGCTGATATTGCCGAAAATCCCAAACACTTAAAAGTAAAAGAACTAGATGCCGCCCAGATTCCCCGTTCCCTTGATGATATCGATGCAGCTGCCATCAATACAAACTACGCCGTTACAGCCGGACTGAATCCCTTAAAAGATGCCATTGCCTTAGAAGGCGGCGAATCGCCTTATGCTAATATTATTGCTGTAAGAGGCAAAGATAAAGAAAATCCAGACTATCAAAAACTCGTTAAAATATACCAATCTGATGAAATGAAAGCTTTCATTAAAGACCACTTCAAAGGTTCGGTTATTGCCGCCTGGTAAATAAATAGAGCCAATCAAACAAAACAGGGTTTTTCAGACGCTAAAAGCGATTTGAAAAACCCTGTTTCTTTCTTATTTCATTCAATTCGTTTCGCGATTTACAATTCCATAGAAAAAAGTATCAGCAATCATACAAGCACTCTGTTCCAAACTGTCTGGTCCATCAGCAGCAAATTTCTGAAAAACCATCGTTAAAATCACGCTAAATAGGCAATACGCTGTTCGGTCTGCCTGACATGTTCGGAAAGCTTTTTTTTCAATTCCTTCTTCTAAAACTTTTTCCAATAGCGAAATTGTTGCTTTAAAACATTCTCGATATTTATCGCACTGCTTTTCCGAAAGAGATACGCTACTGGAAAAGCCACGCATTTCATGCATAAATACACGCCATAAATCAGCATTTTTAACGTAAAATTCAAGATAAAGACGAATCAGGATTTTGATCTTCTCCAGCGGATCCCTTGCACTCTCTACGATCTTCTTAGCAGCTTCTTCAAAGGGCCGACTCCGCTCAGTGACTAGCGTGTAGAAGAGTTGTTCCTTATTATGAAAATAATTATAAACAGTTCCCTTTCCCGTATCAGCTAGAGCAATGATCTCATCCACTGTAGCCCGATGGTAGCCTTTTTGAGAAAACACCGTGTAAGCAGCATCTAAAATTTGCTCTCGTTTCGTGCGCATGTCTACTGCTGTTGGATCAATTGCTGCTTGTTCTGCCATGGGCACCTCCGTGAAAAATATCTATAATCTATTATAGAAATTCAAGACTTCTCTGTCAATGCAGGTTCAGTAAAACAAAAATTACACAAGTAGGAGGATTTGACTCTTTTTTGCATAATATACGTATATATGTATACATGTACATCACAGTAAAGGAGTGAAATCTTTCTTATGACAAATGAAGCAAAGGAATCTTTCGGGCAAAAATACGGTCTTATTATTTCTCTTCTCGCCATGGCTATCGTACTCGTTATGCCTACCCCAGCAGACCTGCCCACTGCTGGTCATCGCATGCTGGCTATTCTGGTATTTTCCGTCATTGTTTGGATGACAGATGCCATTTCCTATCCGGTCAGCGGCGCTATTATTTTAAGTTTGATGGCTTTTCTATTAGGCATGGCGCCTGATCCGGCAAAGCCTGCCCTACTATTAGGAACATCCAATGCCTTAACCCTAGCGCTGGGCGGCTTCTCGAATACAGCCCTAGCCCTTGTGGGCGGCGCACTCTTTTTAGCTGCCGCGATGATGCAGACAGGTCTTGATAAGCGCATCGCTCTTGTCGTTCTTTCCAAAATCGGTGCAAAAACAAACCGCGTACTTATGGGCGTAATTACGGTCGGCTTTATTCTCAGCTTCTTTGTGCCCAGTACGACGGCTCGTGTCTCCTGTCTTGTCCCCATTGTTTTAGGGATCATCACGGCCTTTGGCGTCGATCGCAAAAGTCGTTTCGCCGCGGTTATGATGATTGCCACAGCTCAGGCTGACAGCATCTGGAATGTAGGCATTAAAACAGCTGCCGCACAAAACATGATTGCTCTCGGTTTTATCGAAAAACAACTTGGTGTCTATATTTCCTGGATGGATTGGTTTCTCGCCGCAGCGCCCTTTGCGATCCTGATGTCAGCAGCGCTATACTTTGTTCTACTAAAACTGATGCCGCCAGAAATGGAGGAAGTACCTGGCGGTAAAGAAGCAATTGCGAAAGCGCTCGCCGATCTTGGACCAATGAGCATTGCCGAAAAAAAGCTGTTAACCATGTCGTTCGTACTGCTCTTTCTCTGGTCAACCGAAAAAATTGTCCATCCCTTTGACACATCAACTACGACTCTTGCCATCATTTCACTCATGCTCTTACCAAAGATTGGCATCATGTCCTGGAAAGAAGCGCAGGCCAGAATCCCCTGGGGTACGCTTATCCTGTTTGGTGTCGGAATTAGTTTAGGCTCTGCCTTACTTTCCACAAAAGCAGCGGCTTGGCTTGCCAAAATCATTGTGGTTCTCTTTGGTTTAAAAACAATGCCGGCTCTAATTATCTTAGCTGTGTTAGCAGCCTTTCTCATTATTATTCATCTCGGATTTGCCAGCGCAACGGCTCTAGCTGCTGCTATGATTCCTATTATCATTTCTATTCTGCAGGGAGCAACTACGCCAGGACTCAATGTGGTTGGCTTGACCATGATCCTCCAGTATGTAGTCAGCTTTGGTTTTATTTTACCTGTGAATGCACCACAAAACATGATTGCCTATGGTACCGAAACCTTTGAGGTAAAAGATTTTATTAAGACAGGAATTCCACTGACCCTTATTGCTTATGCCATCATCATGCTCTTGGGAGCAACTTACTGGAAATGGATCGGCCTCGTGTAAAGTCAGCAAAATCAGCACTTAAGTCCTAACCTTTTTCTCCCGATATAATAAGTAGAAGGATAAAAAGTAAGCAAGGGAGTGAGTGCTATGAGAATTACGCCGATTATGCCCATTACGCCAATGGCTTCAGCTACTAAGCGAGACAACCAATTTCAAGATGGTAAATTTCGCGAACTACTGCAAAAAAGCAAACAAAGCCCGGCCAAAAATAATAGCACAAAGTCTGTAAATGCTTTTTCTGATGCTTATTCTGTAAATAAATAATTTTCTGCTGGCAATTTCAAAACTTTTGTGTTATTATACAAACAATCAAAAAAAAACAAATGGCCATGACAGGAACAGTACGCTTTATGTCTTAGCTCAGAAAGCCGGATTTGATGTGAGCCGGTGTAAGATATTCAGCCGAACGCCCTCCTGTAGCTGGTAACTTGAAATACAGTAGAGTTACCCGTTTCTTCAACGTTACTGAAGCC
>URQW01000010.1 GCA_900550105.1 uncultured Pelosinus sp. | reverse complement strand
ATGAGGTCATTTTAGTTAAGCCCGGTACTGATGGGGCTTTGGCTTTAGGCATTATGCATATGCTCAAAGCGTTAGGGTATGTAAATCGAAATTTTATCGACAAATATGTTTTAGGCTATGATCAATTTTCTAAGGAAATTCTGCCGCAGTATGATCCGGAGAACGTAGCTCTTATTACTGGCGTATCAGCGCCAATTATTCGAAAATTAGCGGAGGAATATGGTAAGGCGCAGGCCTCGTACATTCAAATTGGAAGTGGTATGAGTCGTTATGGCAATGGCGCAATGACGATACGGACAATCTCACTGTTGCCCGCGCTAACGGGAGCGTGGCAAGTACGTGGCGGCGGCTGTTTTAATAGCACAAGCATGAAACAGGCCTTTGCGGCAGACGCCATTACGCGGGAGGATTTTATCGACAAGCCGACTCGTATGATTAATATGAATCAGTTGGGAAAGGCCTTGTGTGAGGAGAAACCGCCAATTTATAGTCTCTATGTCTATAATTGTAATCCGGCGGCTGTTTGCCCGGATCAAAACCGCGTAATAGAAGGGTTGTTGCGGGAAGATTTATTTACGGTTGTACATGAACGATTTATGACTGATACGGCGAAGTTGGCTGACGTGATACTACCTGCTACGACATCGGCGGAGCACAGTGATTTTTATCGTGCCTATGGGCACCATTATTTACAGCGCTCTTATCCGGTTATTGCGCCACTCGGCGAGAGTAAAGCGAATTGGGATGTGTTCTGTCTCCTTGCAAAGTATATGGGTATTGATGATCCCTTTTTTACGCAAGAAGCGGATACGCTCATTGATCATGTATGGGAAATTCCTAATAAGCTGCGTGAGGGTTTAGCAGCAAGAGTATGGCAAGAAGGAAAGGCCCTAACGCCTAATTTAGGGGAAAACCTAAAGCTTGATTTTAGGACGCCTTCAGGTAGGATCGAAATCTATAATGAGCAGTTAGCTGAACCAATGCCTCGCTATATTTCCCCTTACGGCGGCGAAGGAACCTTGCACCTGGTTATTGCGCCTAGTGTTTATACACTGAATTCAACTTTTACGGAACAACAGCGGCTAAGGCAGCGGCGCGGCAACATGACTTTACTTATGAATGAAGCTGATGCAACAGCTCGTCAAATACAAAATGGTGATTTACTTGAAGTGTTTAACCCTTGGGGTAGTGCTCAATTTATTGCTGAAATAAGGCCAGGGAAAGTGTTGGCGGGAACCGTTGTCGCCGAAGGCGTATGGCGACTGGCAGATACTCTTTCGGGCCGATCGGTCAATGCGTTATTATCGCCGAACTTAACTGACTTGGGAGAAGGAAGCACCTTGTCGGATAATTGTGTAGAGATTAGGAGGCTGGCCCATGACGGCAGCAGCGCTTAAGAGTTTAATCCTCACAGATGAACAGCTTGAAGCAATGGCAGCAGACTTTTGTCAGCAAATGGAGCGGAAGGATCTAGGAAAATCTTCTGACTTTAAAATGCTTTCGTCCTATTTGTCTCCGGCGACAGGGCAGGAGAGAGGTACCTTTTTAACGCTTGATTTTGGCGGTACCAATGTCAGACTACTGGAAGTAGAACTATTAGGTGCGAGACGGTTTCAAAGTAAACGACAGATTCTTTTTCCCTTGAAAAGCGAATACGCTGATTATACAAGTAGCGAAAGAACGGGCGCGGAGCTTTTTGGGGCGATTGCTGATAAAATTGCCGCTTTTGTTGAACCAGAGAACCCCTATTTTCTTGGCCATACGTTTTCTTTTCCTTTTCAGCAAACAATGAAAAATGAAGCTGTGCTACTTGCTTGGACCAAAGAAATCCGCACAAGCGGTGTTGTTGGGCAAGATGTGACGAATTTGCTCAAAGCGGCTCTTTTGGAACGCTCATTAGGACAGATTCAGCCAGTAGCCGTATTGAATGATACCGTAGCGACCTTACTTGCTGCATCTTATTTGACGGAAAATGTGACGATCGGGGTCATTTGCGGCACTGGCTTCAATAGTTGTTGCGTTAGCGAGAAGGCGGGGAGGACAGAGATCGTCAATTTAGAATCAGGTAATTTTTCTTTGATTCCCGCAACCGTATGGGATCGACAGCTTGATGCTAACAGTGATTGTCCTGGATCGCAACACTTAGAGAAAGCAGTTTCCGGCGGCTATTTGGGAAAACTGGCGACTATTGTTTTGTCCGATTTGACGCAACGAGAAGTTTCCTGCACACCAGATTTTTCCGGCGCGGCCTTAGCGGCGTTGTTACAAGCGTCAGAGCAGGCACAAGCTATAGCTGCAAGGTACGGTATTATAGTTACGGCAAGCGAGTCTGCGCTGCTTTGCGACGTTGCGCAAAAACTGGTTGATCGTTCCGCTTTACTTGCTGCAGCGTCTTTTGCAGGAATTTTGCGCTATCATGATCCGAAGCTAAGACTGTCCCAGCGAATTGCCATTGACGGGTCTTTATATGAGAAAATGCCAGGATACTCTAAACTGGTGCGTGAAGGCCTAGTGCGTCTCTTCGGGGAAAAGGCTGAGCGGATTGAACTTACTTTATGTAAAGACGGCTCAGGTATTGGCGCTGCTGTTGCGGCGGCAATGGAAGCGATTGTCATTTAAGTATTTTGAAACTAGAGTGAGGCTGTGATGATGGAACAGAGAGCGAGACTGCTGCAAGCGGGCCAAGAGGGTACAGGACCAGTTATCTACTGGATGAGTCGGGAACAGCGGGCTGATGATAATTGGCCGTTGTTGTTTGCCCAACAGAAGGCCTTAGAGCGACAAGCGCCACTCTTAGTAGTCTTTTATCTTGCGCCAGCCTTTCTTGGGGCGACGCTGCGACAATATGATTTTATGTTGCGAGGACTTGCTGAGACGGAAGCCCGGCTTCGCGAAAAGCAGATTTCTTTTACAGTGGTAACAGGTGATATAAAGGATTTGATTCGGTATTTTGTCTCGGTGGCGGCACGGCTAGTCGTAACCGATTTTGATCCCTTAAAAATTAAGCAAGCTTGGTTGCGCGAGGCGACTGACGGGTTAGCGGTTCCGCTTTATCAAGTTGACGGTCATAATGTGATTCCTTGTTGGCTAGCTTCAGCGAAAGCGGAATACGGCGCTTATACAATTAGACCAAAGCTGCATCGGTTGTTATCGGCGTTTTTGACGGATTTTCCATCGCTGAAAGAGCATCCTTATGTCTCTGATAAAGAATTGCCGCTTACTGACTGGACGCAGCTAAGAAAATTTTTGCGACTTGATTTAGCCGTCGGCGCGGTAAAGTTATTGCCTGGTTCACAGGCGGGCAGGAAAGTCATGGGGCATTTTTTACAGGAAAAGCTGAAAGCTTACGAACAAGATCGCAATAATCCGCTGCAAGAAGGACAATCTGGTTTATCGCCCTATTTTCATTTTGGGCAAATTGCACCGCAGCGGGCTGCCTGGGAAGCGTTACAATCCGGTAGCGGCGCCTCGGTTGAAGGATTTTTGGAAGAATTGATCGTGAGACGTGAACTGGCCGACAATTTTTGCTATTATCAAGAGAACTATGATAGTACAGTAGCTTTTCCAAACTGGGCTAAGGCGACTTTAGCTGAGCATCAAAGCGATGTGCGGCCTTATCTTTATTCTTTAGAAGCGTTAGCAGCGGCGGCGACCCATGATCCGCTTTGGAACAGGATGCAATCAGATCTTGTAGCGACAGGCCATCTGCACGGTTATCTCAGAATGTATTGGGCGAAAAAATTGCTAGAATGGACGACTTCGCCGGAAGAAGCGCTATATTTTGGCACTTACTTAAATGATAAATACGCCTTGGATGGACGGGATCCTAACGGCTATGCTGGTCTAGCTTGGAGTATTGGCGGCGTTCATGACCGCGCTTTTGCCAATCGCGCCATCTTTGGTAAAATCCGCTACATGAGCGAGGGCGGTTTGAAACGAAAATTTAATATAAAGGCCTATATTGGACGCCAGGTTTCTTTATTATAAAGCAGGAGAGACTTAAGGCGCTGCAGAAAGGATACCAAGAACAATGAGTGTAGGACAAGAAATTGAATTAAAACTCCGTATGAATCGGTCGGAAGAAATTGCGGCCTTAGTGCAAGATCCCGCCCTGGAGACTTTTTCAGTGGAACCGTGGCAAAAAGATATGCTGCTTTCTACTTATTATGATACGCCGGATAAAGCTTTGCTTAAGAGTCGCCTGACTTTTCGGGTTCGTAAAGCGGGTGTCGCTTATGAAGCAACAGTAAAAGGCGGCGGAAAAAGCAGTGGTGGTCTTCATGAGCGACAGGAGTGGAATGTAGATCTGACAGCCCCAGAGGCCTCTGTTGGAGCATTTCAAAATACAGTTATTTATCCATTGTTGACCACTACTGTAAAAGAAGCGAGCCTTGAGCCGCTGTTTACAACAGAGTTTTTACGGCATCGGCTCTTACTGCGTTATGGCGATAGTTTGATTGAAGCGGCCGTCGATCAGGGGACGATTGTGGGAAAAGAGAAAACGGATGAACTGGCAGAACTAGAGTTAGAACTAAAAGAAGGCGATGCCAGTGATCTATTAGCATTAGGCGCACTGCTAGCGAAAACCTACAGTTTGCAATTAGAAAAACGCAGCAAATTCCAGCGCGGCCTGACTGCCGCAGGGCTTCCTGTGACGGAAAGCAAAGTGACTGGTGAAGATACTTTGTCGCTGTTACTGAGCTTTGCTGAGGCCGAGGCTGCTTTTTGCGCTAGTGGCGGCAGTCGTCTAGCGGCAGAGACGGTTTTTCAGTTGTGGGATAAATTTATTTGGCGATTTTTAAAGAAAATCGGTGCGTCACCGCTAAAAGCGTCCGCATTAGACCAATTGGATCAGATCACCCAACTGTATCAGCCGCTCCGAGAAGTTTTCTTTTTGGCAGAACAAATGCGGCGTTTGGCGCAAGAAGGCAAGATCACGGCAGCTTACCATAAGGAACTGGCGACAGCGTTTCGTCAGCATAAACAAAAAACACGGCAAAAATTACTTGATTATTTAGCACAAGGCAAAACGACAGCAATTATTCTGGCTTTATGGTCTTTTCTGAAGCAAGAACAGACTCATAGCTAAAATAACAGCTTTTTATAGAAGTGTGAGGTAATTATGAGGGAATGGGGACATTTTTGGCTAGTGTGGCGAAAGAGACTATTGGCGCTTTCTTTTGTTTTTTGTTTCCTATATATTTGCGGACAGACGACGGTAGTAGCGGCTATGTCGACAGAAGACGAGGTACAGTGGGGCCAAAAAATTTCCCAAGAGGTAGAAAAACAAATTCCGTTGGTAAAAGATCCGCTACTGCAGGCTAGGGTGCAGCGAATTGGCGCAAGCCTGGCTGCGGTGAGCGATCGGCCCAACCTTTCTTATACCTTTAAGGTGCTTGATTCTAAAGATGTGAATGCTTTTGCCGTTCCCGGCGGCTTCATCTATGTGTATAAAGGGCTCATTGATTTGATGCCCTCTGATGATGAATTGGCTGGTGTACTTGGCCATGAAATCGGTCATATTGTAAAACGTCATACGATTACTGAAATGGAACAAGGTACGACCATGACGATTCTACTGGCCATTTTGACACAAGGCAGAGGCGCTATGGCCCAAGCCGCTTTTATGGAAGCCGTTATGGCTGGTCATAGCCGCGGTGATGAACGGGAAGCAGATTATTTAGGATTTATTCATAGTACGAAAGCCGGGTATAGCCCTTATAGTATGCTCATGGGACTCGAAAAGCTGGCTGTACTGGAACCAAAAGATTCGCAAGATCTTTTTTCCGATCATCCTGAAAGTAAGGAACGGATTCGGCTGGCGAAGAAATATTTAGTTGATGCTAAAGTTCACCCTTATGCGAAAGCGGTCGGGCTTACTGGCGTTGTGTACGAGGGAGATTGGTCATTACCGCCTTTTACGAATGGATTAAATGGCAGCGATCCTTTATACCGGGCTTACAGTGCGGCAGGGCAGCTATATCAGTTAACGCTTCGCTCGCAACTTACAACCGATCGGCTCTTTGCGAGCAATGAAGATACCGGCATTGGGATTTATTACGATGATCGGTTGCTGTTTATGATTACCAATAGTGATGCTTTGGCAAGAGGGGTTTCGCTTGATGATTTTGCCGCGACAATGATTCAGTCCGTAGCGGCATGGATTCGGCTCCAGCCAAACTGGGACGGCCACCAAACTACAACTTAGTATGATAAAAGGACGAAAACAGTCAGATACAGTCTTGGGGTGTTTTCGTCCTTTTTCTTTAGGCGATTTACAAAAAAGCCTAGGGAAAATAAAGGGATTTCTGTAATTTTGACAAAGTAATACATAATAAACCTTTTGATTTACCGAAAAAAGTTTTCTCGTGATGGACACGAAAAGGTAGGTGTTCTAATGAAAGCAAGTAAACCAGGAGATTTAGATATTCATCTGTTTCATGAAGGCAATCATGTGCGCTGTCAGAATTTTTTTGGCGCTCATATTATGGCGGAAAACGGTGTAGCAGGTGTTCGTTTTACTGTGTGGGCGCCTCATGCTAGATCGGTAAGTGTAATCGGCGACTTTAATGGCTGGTCCTCCTTGGCGCACCCACTAGTTAAAATTTCTGATCAGCTTTGGTCGCTATGGATTCCTGAGGTTTCTGTCGGAGCTCTTTATAAATATGAAATTACCGCTCCGAATGGAGCTGTTTTAACAAAAGCGGATCCTTTTGCTTTTGCTAGCGAAATAAGGCCGCTAACCGCTTCTGTCGTGGTTGACTTATCTGGGTTTTCTTGGACGGATCAAGCATATCAGGCGCAAAAGAAAACAGGTGAGTCGCGCAGCAAGCCTATGGTTATTTATGAGGTTCATGCCGGTTCATGGCGACGCCATGATGATGGCGGTTTTTTAACCTATCGTGATTTAGCGAAAGAACTAATTCCTTATGTACAAGAAATGGGCTATACCCATATTGAACTTATGCCCCTTACGGAGCATCCTTTAGACGCTTCCTGGGGATATCAAAGCACCGGCTATTTTTCACTGACCAGCCGCTATGGCTCACCTCACGACTTTATGCATTTTGTCAATGAGTGCCATAAAGCCAAGCTTGGTGTGATTTTAGACTGGGTTCCGGCGCATTTTTGTCGTGATGACCATGGTTTGCGTTGCTTTGACGGCGAACCGCTGTTTGAATCAGGTAATGCATTTTTAGCGGAAAATCCTCAATGGGGAACAGCAAATTTTGACTATGGGCGAATGGAAGTACAAAGCTTTCTAACTTCAAATGCTCTCTTTTGGTTTGAAACCTATCATATAGATGGTTTGCGCATTGATGCGGTAGCCAGTATGCTCTATCTGGATTACGGCAATAAAACAGGTTGGACGCCCAATAAGTATGGCGGGCGCGAGAACTTAGAAGCGATTAGCCTAATCCAGAAAATTAATAGTACTGTTTATGAACATGTAGCGGATCCTTTGTTAATGGCTGAGGAATCGACAGCATGGCCGCTTGTTACAAAACCGACGTATGTGGGCGGTCTTGGCTTTACTTATAAATGGAATATGGGTTGGATGAATGACATACTCAAGTATATGGAAGCTGATTCGATTTTTCGTAAATGGCTGCATCATCATCTGACCTTTTCCTTTATGTACGCTTTTTCGGAAAACTATGTGTTGCCGTTATCACATGACGAAGTGGTTCATGGCAAGAAATCTCTTTTGAGTAAAATGCCCGGTGATTACTGGCAGAAGTTTGCCAATCTCAGGGCTTTTTACGGTTATATGATGGCTCATCCCGGGAAAAAACTGCTCTTTATGGGCGGTGAATTCGGCCAGTTTATTGAATGGGATGAAGGCAAGAGTCTAGACTGGCATCTGCTTGAATATGATATGCATAGCAGGCTGCAGACTTTTGTGGCGAAACTCAACCATTGCTATCGCGAGCAGCGCGCTTTATGGCTGTTTGATGATAATTGGCAGGGCTTAGAGTGGATTGATCACACGGATTTTAATAAGAGCATTATTATCTTCATGCGAAAAACGGCAAAACCTAGCGAACTTATCATTGTGGCATGTAATTTTACCCCTGTGGTCAGAGCTGCTTATCGGTTTGGCGTACCTTTTGATGGTCTATATGAAGAAACTCTCAATAGTGACTGGCCTGAATTTGGGGGATCAGGTCAAAGAAATCAGCCCTTGCAGGCGGAGAAAGTGTCATGGCATGGCAAGCCTTATTCCATTGTGGCTACTTTGCCTCCCCTTGCTACTGTATACTTTACCGTAAAGCTTACGCCAGAGGCGAAAGTATCCAAAGGAGGATGTTTATGAAAGCAAAAGAATGCATTGCTATGATCTTGGCTGGCGGCCAGGGCAGCAGACTCGGTAGTTTAACGAAAAAACTGGCAAAGCCTGCCGTACCATTTGGCGGTAAATACAGAATTATTGATTTCCCTTTAAGTAATTGCCATAATTCCGGCATTGATACAGTGGGTGTTTTGACGCAATATCGTCCGTTAGCTCTCCATAATTATATTGGCATTGGCAGTGCTTGGGATTTAGATAGACAGAACGGCGGTGTTTATGTACTTCCACCTTATGCTAGTGAAGAAGGCGGCGAATGGTATAAAGGAACAGCTGACGCCATTTATCAAAATATCAACTTTATTGAACTATTTGGAGCGGAGTACGTCCTGGTTTTATCAGGCGATCACATCTATAAAATGGACTATAGCAAAATGCTGGATTTTCATCGTCAGAAGAAGGCTGATGCGACAATTGCCGTGTTTGAAGTTCCCTGGGAAGAAGCCCCGCGCTTTGGTATTATGAACACGGCCGATAATGGCCGCATTGAGGAATTTGAAGAAAAACCGAAACATCCCAAAAATAATCTCGCTTCCATGGGCGTCTATATTTTCACGGTTAAACCGCTATTAAAAGCCTTGCAGGAAGATGCTAAAGATGCGAAGTCAAGTCATGACTTTGGCAAAAATGTGATTCCCAAACTGCTGAAAGAAAAACATAAACTCTTTGCCTACAAGTTTTCTGGCTATTGGAAAGATGTAGGCACGGTAGACAGTTTTTGGGAAGCGAATATGGACTTGCTTAGCGGGGATTCGCAGCTTGATTTGTATGATCGCAATTGGCGGATTTATTCAGTCAATCCAACACGACCGCCCCATTATATTGCACCAACAGCCAAAGTGAAAGACGCGCTCATTAGTGAAGGGTCGCAAATTTTTGGCGAAGTAGAGCATTCGGTCATTTTCCCTGGCGTTGTTGTTGGCGAGGGCGCGAAGATTATTGATTCGGTGATTATGCCTTATGCCGTCATTGAACCAGGTGCAGTAGTAACTAAGGCGATTGTTTGCCGCAAAGCGACGATTGAAGAGGGTTGCCAAGTGGGCGATACGGAAGTGGAAAATGATAAGCGGAATGTAACGGTTGTTGTAGAAAATGCCCGTGTGCGCGATAAAAAAGGCGCCGGGAAAAATAAGCAGGTTGGCTGATAGCGGAGAGGAGTTTGCCATGCGGAGCATAATGGGATTAATTAATTTGACAGAAAGCGAAGAATTTATCAAGGAGGTTACCATTGACCGCCCTTTGGCGGCCTTGCCTTTTGGTGGCCGCTATCGACTCATTGACTTTGTCTTATCGAATATGGTCAATTCTGATATCAGCAATGTAGGAATTTTGCTGCGTGACAAATATCGTTCGCTTATGGATCACTTGCGTTCCGGCAAGGAATGGGATCTGGCGAGAAAACGCGACGGTCTGTTTATTTTGCCGCCGGTTTACTCGGAAAATGTCTGCAATACGGGTGACTTACATAGTATTTATGAACATCTTGACTATTTACAGCGCAGCCGCGACCAATACGTACTGCTTTCTGGCAGTGGCTGCATCTGCAATATTGATTTTCGCGAAGCCTGTGATTTTCATGAAGCTGTCGGCGCTGACATTACGGTGATTTATCATCAGACGCCTGTAGGTTATGACGATTTTATAAACTGCACAACCTTGTCGACTGATGCCGAGCATCGCGTGATTGATATGGAAGTGAATGCTTCGAAAGTGAAGACGAACAAAGTTGCAATGGGAATGTATCTTATGAGCCGGGAACTGCTGATTGATCTGGTAGACCGATCAATCGCTCGCGGCGAAAGAGAGTTTGTCAGAGGTCTTATTATTAAAAATTTAGAAAAGCTGAATATTTATGGCTTTGCTCATAGCGGTTATGTTGGTAGAATTCATTCCATTGTTAGCTACTATTATCATAATATGGCGTTACTACGGCCCGATGTATGGCAAGAAATCTTTTTCAATAAGGGTTTGATTTATACAAAAGTGAAAGATGAAGCGCCTGCTGCTTATCGTGCTGCAGCACAAGTAACAGGATCGCTTGTGGCCAATGGCTGCCAAATTGGCGGACAGGTGGCTGATTCGATTTTATTCCGGGGGGTGAAAGTGCAAAAAGAAGCATCTGTTCGCGATAGTCTGATCATGCAGAACTGCGAGATCGGCGAAGGGGCTATTTTAGAAAATGTCATTTGCGATAAGGAAGTAAAGATTACCAAGGGCAAACGCTTAATTGGCGAAAAACGATATCCTTTGGTTATAAAAAAAGGGACGGTGATATAGTATGAAAAAAATCCTGTTTGTAACTTCGGAGGCAACTCCTTTTGCGAAAACCGGCGGATTAGCCGATGTCGCGGGGTCCTTGCCGGTTGAACTAGTCAAACATGGGTTGGACGTACGAGTTATGATGCCCAAATACGGTTGTATTGGCGCTCAGTTTAAAGATTCTATGGAAAAAGTCGCAGAAACGACAGTGAATCTTAATTGGCGCCAACAGTATCTCGGTATTGAAAAAGTCACTTACCATGGTATTACCTACTACTTTGTCGACAATGAGTATTATTTTAAACGGAAAAACCTCTATGGCTATTTTGACGATGCGGAACGGTTTGCCTTTTTCTGCCGTGCTGCGCTTGAAAGTATTCCATTGCTCGATTTTACGCCAGATATCCTTCATTGCCATGACTGGCATACAGGTCTTGTCAGCTTATATTTGAAGGAACGCTATAGCCAAGAGCCGCTTTATAAAGATATGAAGAGCGTATTTACGATACATAACTTGCGATTCCAAGGGGTTTTCCCGCCGGAAATTATGGAGTTTTTGGAATTAGGGCCTGAATATCTTACCGACGATAAGATGGAGTTTTTCGGTAACGTAAATTATTTAAAGACGGGGCTTGTCTATTCTGATCTATTAACAACGGTAAGTCCGACTTATTCGAAAGAAATTCAGCATCGAAGCCGGGGCGAACAACTGGATGGCTTACTGCAAGCGAGAAACCGTGAGCTTTATGGCATTGTCAATGGCATTGATCAGGAAGAGTTTGATCCGCATACGGATTCAGCGCTTTTTGTGAATTATACGCGCCAATCAGTCAAGCGTAAGCTGCAAAATAAGGTGCAACTGCAAGAAAAACTCGGGCTGCCTGTGAATGAGCAGACCCCTGTATTAGCCATGGTAACAAGAATGGATCTTTCTAAAGGTCTTGATTTAGTGGCTCAGATTCTTGATGAACTTTTAACGCAGGATGTGCAGCTTATTGTACTGGGCAGTGGCGATGAGGCCTATCAGAGTATGTTCCGTATAGCCAATCATCGTCACCCCCAGAAAATCTCAGCGCAGATCTTTTTTGACGAACATTTGGCTCGGCAAATTTATGCTGGTTCTGATATCTTTTTGATGCCATCGCTGTATGAGCCTTGCGGTATTGGGCAACTGATTGCTATGCGCTATGGTTGTTTACCTATTGTCAGAGAAACTGGCGGCCTCAAGGATACGGTTCTTTCTTACAATGAAGCCACAGGCGAAGGAAATGGTTTTACTTTTGGACCCTATAGTTCCCATGATTTTCTCTATACAGTGAATCGCGCCTTAAATTTGTATCGTGAGGATTCAAAAACCTGGTATAAACTGGCTCGCGCCGCTATGAAGTATGATTCTAGCTGGGAACAGTCAGCCCGTCAGTATATTAGCCTGTATGAACAGTTAACCGAATGAGCGGGGAGGGCGAAAACGATGATGTTGGCCGATAAAGAAGAATTTAAAATACAGTTTGTGGACAAGCTGAAGACGCTTCAGGGAAAAACCTTAGAAGAGGCGACGCCGCTTGATGAATATCAAGCTCTGAGCGCTTTAGTGCGAGATCTCATTTTAAAGAAATGGGTCGATACGAACTCTGTTTATAAAGTCGACGATGAAAAGCAGGTCTACTATTTTTCGATTGAATTTTTAATCGGCCGTCTTTTAGGCTCTAACATGCTCAATTTGGGAATCTTAGATGCCTGGCAGGAAGGTCTTGATGAGTTAGGTGTCGATTTAACGAAGCTAGAAGAACAGGAAGCTGACGCCGGCCTTGGCAATGGCGGTCTGGGCCGTCTTGCCGCCTGTTTTCTTGATTCACTCGCTTCCTTGAAGCTACCTGGTCACGGCAATGGAATTCGCTATAAATATGGTCTTTTTGAACAAAAAATGGTCAATGGCGCTCAGGTAGAGAGTCCTGATAACTGGTTGAAGAACGGTTACATGTGGGAACTGAGAAAAGCCGATAAAGCGGTGGAAGTTCATTTTAATGGACGGATTGAAGTGGATGAATCAGCGGACGAACCGAAATTTACCCATAAAGATTATGATACGGTCTTAGCTGTGCCTTATGATATTCCCGTGATCGGCTATAAAAACGATACAGTCAATACACTCAGACTGTGGAGCGCTGAAACAGCCGATACGGCTTTCAATAAAGGCGATTACAAAAAAGCGATGGAATACCGTTACGCCGTCGAGGCCATTTCAGAAATTCTTTACCCTGAAGATTCTTCTTACGAAGGTCGAGTGCTGCGACTAAAACAGCAGTATTTCTTTGTATCTGCAGGACTTCAAAGTATTGTTCGTCGCTTTAAAAAGCATCATCGGACCATCATGAATTTAGCGGATCATGTTGCGATTCATATTAATGATACCCATCCCGCTCTTTGTGTACCTGAGCTTATGCGGATTCTCATGGATGAAGAGGGTTTGAACTGGGATGAGGCTTGGCATATTACGACAAATACAATTTCTTATACGAATCATACTATTATGCCAGAAGCTTTGGAAAAATGGCCCATCGAGATTTTCCAAGGGCTGCTGCCGCGGATGTATATGATTGTCAATGAGATTAATGAACGGTTCTGCCGGGAGCTTTGGAACCATTATCCTGGCGATTGGGATAAGATTCATTATATGGCTGTTATCGCCGACGGTTTTGTGCGGATGGCCAATTTGTCTGTTGTCGGCAGCTATAGCGTCAATGGCGTAGCCGAAATTCATACAGAAATTTTGAAAAAAGACGTTATGCGTGATTTCTATCTGCATTATCCTTATAAGTTTAATAATAAAACAAATGGAATTACTCATCGCCGCTGGCTTATTAAGAGCAATCCGAAGCTGTCGAAACTGATTTCTGAGACTATTGGCGATAGTTGGATTCACCATCCTACGGACTTACGCCGCTTAGCACAGTTTGCCGAGGTCCCGCTTTTTCAGGAAAAATTTAGAGAGATTAAGCGACAAAACAAAATTCGGCTAGCTAACTATATTGAAAAAGTCAATGGGATTACCCTTGATGTAGATTCTATTTTTGATATTCAGGTGAAACGGATTCATGCCTATAAACGGCAAAGCCTCAATATCCTTCATGTCATGGATCTTTATAATCGCTTATTAGCCAATCCTGACATGGATATAACGCCTCATACCTATATCTTTGCTGGTAAAGCGGCGCCTGGTTATTACTTGGCAAAACAGACCATCAAGCTAATTAATACAGTGGCTCAGGTAATTAATAATGATCCGCGGGTGAATGATAAGCTGAAGGTTGTCTTTATTGGCAATTATAGCGTGTCACTTGGCGAAATGATTTTTGCCGCCGCCGATGTAAGCGAGCAAATTTCTACGGCAAGTAAAGAAGCGTCAGGTACGGGGAATATGAAATTTATGATGAATGGGGCCGTGACCTGCGGAACTTTAGACGGAGCGAATATTGAGATCTACGAAGAGGTTGGCGATGATAATATTGTCATTTTTGGTCTGACCGCTGATGAAGTGTTGGCCTATTACGCGAATGGCTCTTACCGACCTCTAGAAATTTATGAAAACGACAGCGGTATTAAGCTTGTTTTAGATCAATTGACCAACGGTTTTCTACCAGTTGGGCCTGATGAATTTAGAGCAATTCAAGATGGCATTATGCATGGTGATGAATATTTTGTGTTGCGTGATTTTGCGGCTTATCGCGAGGCGCAGCAGAAAATTTCTGACCGTTTCCGTGACAAGGCGCTGTGGGCGCGAATGGGCATTAATAATATTGCTTTTTCTGGTAAGTTTAGCAGTGACCGGACGATTAATGAATATGCAATCGGCATTTGGCGAGTACAACCCGTTTACTAATTGCTAGGAAACAGGCAGGTGAAGCAGATGGACAGTTGGATCGTTGTTCACGACTCACAGGATCTTCAGTATCGCAGCCCCTTTGGCGCTGTTGCTGTTATGACGCGCGTATGTTTGCGCCTTGAAACGGATCAAAAGGCGCTTTGGCAATCGGTACAACTTCGATTGTGGCAAGATGGCACGGGGGAGACAATTCTCCCCCTTACCTTGAGTGACAGTGGTTTTTATGAGGTCTCTTTTACGGTAGAACGACCAGGGCTGATTTGGTACTATTTTATCTTGGAAGCTGATAACTGTCGTTATTACTACGGGAATAATTGGGAACTTTTGGGCGGCAAGGGCCAGCTGTTGACAGAGCCGCCGCCAGCCTACCAATTGACCGTCTATGAACAGCAGACTGTGCCGGACTGGTATAAGCAAGGTATTATGTACCAGATTTTTGTGGATCGTTTTTGCCGCGGTGGCAAACAAGATGGACCCTATCCGCCGGGGGCGCTCGTTCATGCCCACTGGGATGATACGCCTATGTATACGAAAGATGTTCAGACGACGGAAATTATGGCTTATGATTTTTTTGGCGGTAACTTAGCTGGTATCCGCGAAAAATTGACTTATCTTTATGATCTCGGGATTACCATTCTTTATCTCAATCCTATTTTTGAATCCATTAGCAATCATAAATATGATACAGGCGATTATCATCAAGTGGATCCCCAGTTTGGTACGAAGGAAGAGTTTACACAGCTTTGCCGCGAAGCCGAAAAACTGGGGATTCATATCATTTTAGACGGCGTATTTAGCCATACTGGCAGTGACAGCCGCTATTTTAATCGTTATGGCCGTTATGATAGTATTGGCGCCTACCAGTCGCCGACGTCGCCTTATTACTCCTGGTTTCGGTTTAAGGAGTATCCCTCTGACTATGAAAGTTGGTGGGGCATTGATACGCTGCCCAATGTAGAAGAAATGAATGAAAGTTACCGAGACTTCATTATTCGTGATCAAAATAGTGTCATTCGCAGTTGGCTGAAGGCCGGAGCTAAAGGCTGGCGTCTTGATGTGGTTGATGAATTGCCGCCGGTATTTTTACAGGAGTTGCGTCAGGCCGTCAAAGAAACGGATCCAGAGGCGATTGTTCTGGGGGAAGTGTGGGAAGATGCCAGTCGTAAAGAAAGCTATGGTGAAAAACGTGAATATTTGTTAGGGAAAGAACTCGATTCTACGATGAATTACCCCTTCCGCCGGATTACGCTAGACTTTCTGTTAGGCCATATTAGCGCTGACGATGCGCATCGCCGTCTTATGAGCCTTTATGAAAATTATCCGAAGGAACACTTTTACAGTGCTATGAATCTCATTGATAGTCATGATGTACCACGAGCGCTTTCCCTACTCGGTGACTCTGCTTATACGGGCGAGGAGCCGATTGCTAAGTTGAGTCGTCGCGCTTTGGAGCCAGAAGAACGCCGTCTTGCCAAAAACCGATTAAAGCTGCTTGTTTTGTGGCAGATGACGTTTCCCGGCGTGCCTTGTATTTATTACGGTGATGAGGCTGGCGTTGAAGGCTATAAAGATCCCTTAAACAGACGGACCTATCCGTGGGGCCAAGCCGATGAGGAACTGCTTTCTTGGTATAAAAAACTGACTGCTTTGCGTCAGAACTACCCGGTATTTTGGCAGGGAGATCTTACAGCGAAAGCTTTAGGCGAGCAGGTTTATGCCTATCGGCGCAGCGACGGAGTGCAGCAAGCCATTATTGTCTTAAATCGCGGTAGTCAGTGGGAAACGGTTCTGTTACCGATCGAGTGGACGCAGCTAGCTGATTTTGAAGATATTCTCTTTGAAGAACCGATTCTGCGCAGTGATTCCGATCAGGTGATTTTGACGCTTCGCCCGTATAGCGGCAAGGTACTTTTTTATGACGAAAGTCAAGCAAAGGAGCAAAAGGGTGAACAAGGCGTGCGCCGTGCTGGCGTTTTATTGCATCCCACGTCGCTACCAACAGAAGATCTTTGCGGTTCCTTGGGAAAAGAAGCCTATGACTTTATTGACTTTTTGCAAGGCGCTAGTCAGTCTCTTTGGCAGATTCTTCCTCTAAATCCCGTCGGGTTTGGCGACTCGCCCTATCAATGTCCCTCCGCTTTTGCGGGAAATCCGCTATTACTTGATTTAAGCGAGCTTGCTGGTGAGCCTTGGGACTATAGCCAGCAGCCCCAAGAATTAGAAGCGGCAAAAGTTTGGAAGCTTTCGGCGTTGCGAAAGATTTATGATAAACAAAAGGCTGCTTTTTCCAGCGATGTAGCTAGTTTTAGCGAAACCAATCGGGAGTGGCTTGAAGATTACGTTTTATTTACCGCCTTGTCACGTCGGTATGGGTCTCCCTGGAGTCTTTGGCCGCAAGAATTAAAGTATCGCGAGAAAGTTGCTTTAGCAAAAGCGAAAGCAGAACTTGCGGAAGAGATTCATTTTGAACGTTTTCTACAATATCACTTTTTTCGGCAGTGGCAGGCTTTACGCCGTTATGCCAAGAAGCAAGGCGTTGTGATTGTCGGCGATATGCCCTTATATGTGGCTTACGACAGTGCCGATGTCTGGAGTCGTCCCGACTTATTTGAGCTTGATGAAGCGCTAGCACCTGTAGCTGTCGCTGGTGTGCCGCCTGATTATTTCAGTGCGACGGGACAACTTTGGGGCAATCCGCTCTATCGTTGGGAAAAGCATGAAGCAGAGGGGTTTGCCTGGTGGCGTCGCCGCCTTGGCGTACTGCTAGACTGTGTAGACTTAGTGCGGCTTGATCATTTTAGAGGCATTGAAGCCTATTACTCAATTCCCGCGGGAGCGCTTACGGCTGAGGCGGGGCAGTGGCGCAAGGGGCCTGATGCTAAGCTACTGCAAGCGTTGCAGCAGGGGCGTGATATATTACCGCTTGTGGCTGAGGATCTCGGTTATATTACCGAAGCAGTGGAGGAGCTGAAACAGACCTTCCAACTGCCGGGTATGAAGGTATTGCATTTTTCCTTTTATAAAACCGAAGCGGGTTGTGCACCGATTACGATTCCGCGTCATTCTTTCGTCTATACGGGAACGCATGATAATAATACGACGCGCGGCTGGATTCAGGAAATGCTTGCAGCTGCGCACGAACAAAGCTGTTTACAAGGCCCCTTTGGCAGTGTCAACGAAGAAACTGCGGCAATGAAGCTGATCGAATTTGCCTATGCCAGTAAAGCGGTCTGTGCTGTCATTCCAGCACAGGATTTGCTCAATTTAGACAGTCAATTTCGCATGAATCAGCCGGGGACTGTGGGCGGTAACTGGAAATATAGGCTGACAGAAGGCGATCTAACCAAAGAATTGCAGCAAAAGCTGGCAAAGCTTACTTCTCGCTACAAGCGAAATATCCTATTGAAATAGGAGAGAATCGCTTTTGTTTACAAGGAATCTTTTTGTGAGAAAAGATTGACAAAAGAAAAAATAAAGTGCTAAAATGTAATTAATACCAAAGTGGTAATGTATTGAATGGAGGCGATTGCAGATGCAGTTGAATCAAGCAACTGATTATGCCTTCCGGGTCGTTTTGCATTTTTCAAAACTTGCGGCGGATACGGTGGTGAGAGGTCAGACTTTGGCTGAAAAGGAGAATATTCCTGCCCGCTTTCTGCTCAAAATTATGCGTTCTCTCACACAGGGAGGTATTATTCGTTCTTACCGCGGCGTTGTTGGCGGCTACGCCTTAGCAAAGTTGCCAGCGGACATTTCGCTTTATGATGTTATTGAAGCGCTGGAAGGACCCATTAATATTCATCGTTGTCTAGCCGGTCCGGAAAGGTGCAATCGCTTGAATGGCGGGCAGTGCCGCGTCCACTACGCACTTGCAGGAGTGCAGAATTCGCTAGTTGAGGATTTACGCAAGATTTCTTTCGAGATGTTAGCACGAGAGGAATAAAAGATGGGAGGGTAAAGTATGGAGCTCATTTTAGCACGATGGCAGTTTGCGGTTACGTCGACCTATCATTGGTTGTTTGTGCCCGTTACACTGGGGATGACGATTTTAATTGCCATTATGGAAACCATGTATGTTCGCACAGGAAATGAAATGTACAAGAAGATGACCAAGTTTTGGGGGAAATTATTCTTAATTAATTTTGCAATGGGTGTTGTCACCGGGATTGTACAGGAATTTCACTTTGGTATGAACTGGTCAGAGTATTCAAGATTTATGGGTGATATTTTTGGGGCGCCTTTAGCCTTGGAAGCTTTAACAGCCTTTTTTCTCGAATCTGTCTTTGTGGGTGTTTGGATTTTCGGCTGGGAGCGGTTTTCGCCCAAGGCTCATGCCGCTACGGCTTGGTGTGTAGCGATTGGCAGTAATTTATCAGCCTTTTGGATTCTCGTAGCTAACTCCTTTATGCAGCATCCTGTTGGTTATGTGGTTCGTAATGGCCGGGCCGAATTGAACGATTTTGGTGCTGTAGTAACAAATCCCTA
Source organism: uncultured Pelosinus sp. (assembly GCA_900550105.1). Taxonomy (GTDB): domain Bacteria; phylum Bacillota; class Negativicutes; order UMGS1260; family UMGS1260; genus UMGS1260. Next base: position 40,324 of record URQW01000010.1, on the reverse strand, counting down.
TGTAGTACATCAATTTCCTCATGTAGTTTTGGCTGGGATTGCCACGGCAGGCAGCCTCGTTATGGCAATTAGTGCCTGGCATTTGCTGCGGAAAAATCAAGTTGAATTTTTCACCAAGTCGATGAAGGTCGGTGTTACAGCAGCGCTGTTAGGTATGGTGCTTACAGCAGGGGCCGGTCATGCATCAGGGCAGTATTTGGCTGAGGCGCAGCCCATGAAGCTGGCCGCTTTGGAAGCCTTGTGGCATACGGAGCAATCGGCGCCTTTCTCGCTGGTTTCTTCGATTAATGAAGAAAAACAGCAAAATGATATGGAAGTGTCTGTTCCAGGCATGCTTTCCTTCCTTGTTTATAACTCGACGCAGGGTGAGGTTAAAGGCTTGAAAGACTTGCAAGCAGAATATACGGCAAAATATGGTCCTGGCGACTATATTCCCGCTGTTGTTCCTACTTTCTGGGCCTTTAGAGCTATGGTCGGCGTTGGTTCGCTTATGATTCTTTTGGCTGCTTGGGGCGCTTATCTCGTCTATACACAAAAAATTGCTGAAGCGACAACCGCACTGAAAATTCTCTTCTGGACGTTGCCGCTTACCTATATTGCGAATGCTACAGGCTGGTTTGTAGCGGAAGCTGGTCGGCAGCCTTGGATTGTAGTAGGACTGCAGAAAACGGCTGAAGGTGTTTCTACGGCAGTTCCGGCAGGTAGTATTATGATTTCGCTTATTGGCTTTACGTTGATTTATGGTCTCTTAGCTGCAGTAGCACTTCGCTTGTTTATCAAGTTTATTAAACTTGGGCCTGACAGTAAACCCGCAGTTACAGTTAAGACGAACAAGGGGGCGACATTATGGAACTGAATCTAGTGTGGTTTGTCCTTGTAGCAGTACTCTTTATCGGGCTCTTTTTCTTAGAGGGCTTTGATTGGGGCGTAGGCATGCTGACGCCCTTTTTGGGACGTAGTGATAGTGAACGGCGTCAGATTATTAATTCGATTGGACCAGTATGGGAAGGAAATCAGGTTTGGTTGATTACGGCAGGCGGTGCAACTTTCGCAGCTTTTCCCCATGTATATGCTACTTTATTCAGTGGCTTTTACTTGGCGCTGTTTCTTATGCTCTTTGGCTTGATTGTTCGCGGCGTCGCTTTTGAGTTTCGCAGCAAAGAAGACAGTCCGGCCTGGCGTAATGCTTGGGACTGGCTTCTCGCTATTGGCAGTTTTATTCCAGCACTTCTCTGGGGCGTTGCTGTATGTAATTTAATTGCCGGAACGCCAATTGATGCTAAAATGCAGTATGTAGGTACTTTCTTTGATCTCTTGACTCCTTATACGCTTGTAGGTGGGATTGCTTTTCTGCTGGTCTTTCTCTATCATGGTGCGGCCTATCTCTATTTAAAGGTCGGTCAGGAACTTGCTGACCGAGCTAGAGCGGCAGCACTGCAAATCGGTCTTGGCACGGCATTAGCCTGTCTGGCCCTCTTCGGTCTCAGCTTTACAAGCACTGATATGTTTCAAAGCACACTATCGCTCGTCGCTTTTGTTTTAGCGATTGTAGCCTTCTTAGCATCTTACTTCTTCTTTTACAGTAAAAAAGGCGGGTTGGCCTTTCTGTTTAGCGGGTTGGCGATTGCCTTTACGACGATTGCTTACTTTGCCGGACTTTTCCCGCGGATTATGGTATCAAGCCTCAATCCAAGCTGGAGTTTGACGATTACGAATGCGGCAGCTTCGCCGATGACTTTAACACTCATGACCTATGTAGCTCTGGTTTTTGTGCCGATTATTCTCATTTATCAGAGTTGGGTCTATTATCGTTTTGCCAAACGGGTAGATCCCCACGATCTAGAATATTAAGTCGTCCTAGTTCGTGACAGACAACAAGCAATAATTTAAGCCGGCTCTTAGAGCCGGCTTTTCTTTGAAGTTTCGTTACAAACAGTAAAACTGGCTTAGGATGGAAAGAAAGTAGGGATTTCTTTGATTGACCGAACGTTGCTGCAGGCAGGAAAAAATGAAAAAAATACCTTTTGGCGACTCATTGCCCTTGGTTTAGCTAGTGCTTGCGGCGCCGTGGGGCAAGCTTATTTGCTGACGCTACTTATGCAAAACTGTTTTTTGGCGGGCAAGCCGCTGGCCGCCAGCAAAGAGTTAATTGCAGGGCTAGTCGTTCTAGCGCTGCTTAGAGCGGCCGTGATGCGCGGACAGGAAAGGGCAGCTCATTTATTTGCCAGTCGTGTGCAACAGACATTGCGGCAAAAAGTGATTTCTCATATGTTTCACCTTGGCCCTGTCGGCTTGGCGCCGCTGCCGTCGGGACAAGTGATTCATCAGGTTACTGCAGCAATTGATGGTATGGAAGAGTACTTTTCTCGGTTTTTGCCAGGCCTATGTTTAGCAGGTTTGATTCCTGTCTGTCTGTTGGCTTTGACGGTTTCTCTGGACTTTTCCAGCTTTGTGCTTATGGTGCTAACGGCCCCTTTGATTCCTTTATTTATGATTCTCATTGGTAAACAGGCTGGCAAACTCAATGAAGCGCAATGGGAAGTATTGAGCCGTCTTAACGCTCATTTGCTTGATGTATTGCAGGGTCTTGATACGCTAAAACTCTTTGGCCGCAGTAAAGACCAGTTTACCGTCATTCGGCGGCTGAGCAGCGAATTCCGCGATAAAACACTGAAAGTTTTACGAATTGCTTTTTTGTCGGCGTTCGTCTTAGAACTTGTGGCGACAATTAGTACGGCGCTCATCGCTGTTTCTGTCGGTCTGAAGCTGCTCTATGGCCACATGAAATTTGAACAGGCCTTTTTTGTGTTGTTGTTAACACCGGAATTTTATTTACCGTTGCGTCAGCTTGGCGCTTACTTTCACGCTGCCATGGCGGGTACGACAGCGGCCCATCAGGTTTTTGATTTTTTAGCGCTGACGCCGCCCCACACTTTTTCGGGACGAGAGCCGCTGCCCTTTTCTCGCTCCGTTGCCTTAAAACTGGATCATGCTACAGTAAAGTACGGCACTACAACGGTCTTACATAATATTTCGCTGTCGATTGCCAGTGGTCAGACTGTTGCTCTTGTGGGGCCCAGCGGTTCTGGTAAAACGACCTTAAGTCGCCTCTTTTTAGGCTTTTTGGCACCTGACTCCGGCGCTGTATATGTAAATGAGAAATCGCTTTCTGAACTAAAAAGCTCTGATTGGTTGGCTCATGTTGCCTATGTGCCGCAAAACCCTCATATTTTCTATGGGACGATTGAAGAAAATATTTGCTTTGGTCTAAATAAAAGTCGCAATGAAGTGGAAGCGGCTTGCCGTCAGGCTCAAATTGCTGATTTTATTGCTGACTTGCCTGACGGTTATGCGACGGTGATTGGTGAAGGCGGTCGCGTTCTTTCAGGCGGGCAGGCGCAAAGACTGGCTATAGCTCGGGCGTTTTTGAAAGATGCGCCTTGCTTGATTCTTGACGAAGCTACCGCTAGTCTTGACATACAGGCTGCTGCTGATTTGCAGCAGGTATTGCAGAAATTAATGGCTGATCGTACTGTCTTGTTTATTGCCCATCGCTTATCAAGCGTCATGACAGCCGACCAAATTGTGGTATTGCAGGCAGGGCGAATTGTCGAACAAGGCCAGCACGATGAACTTGTGGCGCAAGGTGGGCTCTATGCTCATTTGTTTCATGCCTATAGGAGGTCTTTATGAGCGAACTCGTCTATCTTGTGAGACTGCTGCGCTCCCATTATAAACTGGTTTGTTTGACAGTCCTGCTGGGGGCCGTGACTGTGGGCAGCAATATTGGACTGATTGCTACTTCCGCTTATTTGATTTCTCAGGCGGCGCTTCATCCTGAGCTGTATACACTTAATATTGCCATTGTTGGTGTACGGTTTTTTGGCATCTCCCGAGCCTTGTTTCGTTATGCCGAGCGCTATGTGTCTCATGATGTGACCTTTCAACTGCTTGGGGACTTGCGTGTTTTAGCTTATCAGGCCATTGAAGCGTTGCCTGAGACGAAGTGGCTACAGTTGCGTAGTGGTGATCTATTAAGCCGTCTTGTTTTTGATGTGGAGACGCTAAAGTTTTTTTATCTAAAAGTGTTAGCGCCGCCCTGCGTAGCTTTTATTGTGGCAGTTAGTACGGCTGGGTGGTTAGGAACGTATGATATTACCCTGTCTTTTGTGCTCCTTTTGGGTTTTAGTGCAGCTGGTCTGCTTGTGCCGGCTTTGCTGTATTGGCTGAGCAAAGCGCAGCGTCAGCAGGAAGCCTTGCAACGAGCTGCCTTAGAAGCGGCGCTCGCTGATTCGCTGCAAGGAATCACTGAGATTGCTGCGTATGACCAACAAGAACGTTATGAAGGACAGTTGAGAGCATGGAGTGATGCCTATAACAAAAGTCATGTCAAAACGGCTGTGGCGAAAGGCAGTGGTGATGCCTTACTACATCTTGTTACCCAGTTGACAATGCTCTTGGGAGTCATGGTAGCTGCGCCGCTTGTTACTTCAGGTGCTTTATCTGGCGTAAGTCTTGCTGTAATCGCTTTAACACTGCAAAGTTCTTTTGAAGCAGTAGCTGTTTTACCCCACTTTCCCTTCCATTTTCTCGAAAGTAAGGCTGCGGCCAAACGTTTGATCACTTTAATGCCGGTCGACGGTGCTAGTGTTCGCGGCGAGCCGAGGCGCGAGTTGCCAGGGCAAGTGAACGAAGCGAAAGCTTCAAGCTTGGCTAAAATTGACACGATCAAAATAGAAAATCTTACTTTTTTCTATGAGGGGCAGACAAGGCCTCTACTAGAAAATATTACTCTATCCATTAAGCCAGGGCAGAAGGTGGCGTTGATTGGCGCCAGTGGTTCTGGCAAAACGACACTCGCCAATCTCTTGTTAGGATTTTTTCCGTGGCAAAATGGCAGGATTCTTTATGGCGAACAGGACGTAAGTTCAATAGCGCCAGAGCATTGGCGGCGGAAGATCGCTGTTATTAGTCAAAAGACCCATATTTTTAATACGAGTCTGCGAGATAATATTTTGCTGGCGAGGCCAGCGGCTACAGAGGAAGAACTCGCTGCTGCGATTGCAGCAGCCAAGCTGACAGAGCTTTGGCAAGACAAGCAAGACGCTGCCCTAGGAGACAGTGAGGCAAAGCGGTGTCTCTTGTCTGGCGGGGAACGGCAACGCGTCGCCATTGCCCGAGCGCTACTTAAAAATGCTGCTTTCGTGATTTGTGATGAGGCGACAAGTAACCTTGACGCTTTATCCGAAACTGCTATTTTACAGGAAATGGCGATCCTCTTTCGCGATAAAACCGTGTTTACCATTACGCATAATCTTACCAAGCTATCGCAAATGGATCAGATTTATCTACTTGATCAACATCATATTGCCGAGCGGGGGACGCAAACGGAACTTTTAGCAAAGCGAGGCCTTTTTTATCAACTGTACTGCCTACAGCAAGAGTCGTTTTGTGACAGGAATTTTCTTAGCGCTGTCGAATACATGTCACAATAAGAGGCACTTTGCTCAAAGAGGTAGGGATGATGAATTATGGTAGCTCCAATTTATGAGACTGACAAGGAATGTGCAATCTGCGAAAAGTCCTTTCAGGTAACGAAGACACGTTCTCGTTTAACAATGACACATCAAGATGGTGATTTTTGTACGTACTATAAAGAAGTAAACCCTAACTATTACAGCATTTGGGTTTGCCCTCATTGTGGCTATGCTGCATATGACAGTCACTTTTCTGAGCTGACTCAGACTTCCAAAGATAAAGTTGCGGCTTTTTTGAAGACGCGGGAAGTACATGTGGACTATAGTGGGGAAAGAACCTGTGAAAGTGCCATAGAGACATTTAAATTGGCTTTGTTTTTTGGCAAAATAGCTATGTTTTCCGCCAGTCGCATGGCTGCTTTATATTTGCGTTTAGCCTGGTTGTACCGCGAGTTAGAGGAAAAAGAGAATGAACTGGCAGCCTTAGAACAGGCGCGACTTTCCTATGAACAAGCTTTACTGAAAGAGCGGCCGCCCATTGGCAATATGAGCGGTATTACCGTGGAATATTTAATAGGTGAGCTTTATCGGCGGACTGGTCATTTGAATGAAGCTTTGTCTTATTTCGGCAAGATTGTCTCTGACCGCCAGGCGAAAATGGAGCCGCGGATTCTTAAGATGGCGCGAGAAGGCTGGCATAAAGCCAAAGAAGAAAAAAAAGAGCAAGAAACTGCTTCAAAATAGCGGCTAGCGGGCTGGAAGGAGGGGAAACCTGTGGTTTCAGGCGATTTAATCGGCAGAAAGAGTGTTTTAGAACAGGCGCTTTATCAGCTTAACGAGTTTCTCGATGGGGCGTCACAGCAGGATGTAGTGGAGAATTTGCGTACTTTATATGAACAGGAACGGACGCTGCTCGTGCAACGCGAGAAGAAAGAGCTAGAGCGGCAGCAAGCGGGGCTGACAGTAGCCATTATTGACAGTCAGCTTGATGAACTAAGGACTGTATTAAAGGAACGTTCAAAAGGGAAAAAAGAAGAGCTTTTTGCGGTTATGAAGCAAAAGCGTTGGTACTTTTTTAAAAATAATCCATTTTGGGTCTTTGACAGGCATACAGGACTGTTATGGCCGAATCTTGATTATGTTGAACTGTTTTCAGGCAAAAGAAATGAAGTTGTCAGTCAGATTACGCTGCATGAGCTTGGTGACTGGTCTGTTCCTTCTTACCGCGATTTTAAACTAGCCTGGGAAGATCGCTCCTTTCCTTTCTTTACGGCTAATTTTCAGGTGCTGTGCCGCAAAAAATGGCAGGAAGAGATACGATTTCAAACGGAAGAAGGCTTTATTTCCTCGGTCGATTTTAGTTATAACACGGGGGACTATCCTAATTGCGCCTTGTATCCTTGCAATCGCAAATTTGAGACCGATGAGTTCCAGGTAGATCGTCATAACCGACTTTATCCCGATGGTTTCGAGAGTGAACGACGTCTGCTACGCTTTTTTCTGGAACAACGTTTATTTCCTTTTTTTGACAACGAAGCCCAGCAAGAGATTTTTAATAAATTTGTTCGGCGCCGCGAGTTGATGAAACAATATTCTAAACTCTTAGAGGAGAGTTCTCCCTTAGAAAAGGACTACGCTTTACCCGACTTGATTCGGTTGTGTCGGCAAGATCTTGTAGAGTTGCCGGAAAAAACGTCAGTTCTACAATTTTATCAATTAGCGCAAACGTGGTTGGATAAGCTCCATGACGGGATTGACGCCTATGCAGCAGAGCATGGCCCTTTGCTGCAGGTCTTACATAAGTTATTTGAGAAAACGCAGACTTTTGACTTTTCCGTGTATCCCTCTTCTGGCAAAGAACAGGCGTTAGCGCGTCAGGCTTGCCTGAATGAATTGTGCAGTGTGACATTGCAAGATTTGCTTAGTGATGTCGCTTTGTTGCAACAAGATGTAGCGCAGCTTGGCGAGTCGCTGCAAAGTGTTTTAGCGTCAAAGGGCGTGCTAGAACGATTGGCGGCGTTAGAGAAACAGGATCGTCCCAGCCTGATATTTTTGCTTGATTTTATTTGCGATCGCCTAGAAAAAGGTCTTAAGACAATACGCTGGCGCATTACTCATTTTTCTTTAATGGAAGCGCTGTTTGAGGCCCAGATACGGCTTCATGAATACTATACAGTTACGATGCCTCAAGACCAGGCTTTGTTGACGGCACAGTGCGAAGAACAAGAGTTGCCTGTGGCTTTAGCTGAGCAGTGGGGCGAGCGGTGGCGCCAAGAGATAGAAATGATTGACAGCCGCTTTTTATCGCTTTTCCGTGCAGTCGAAGATGAGATTATTCCTGATTCGACGGCTGTATTTTTAGGGCAAAAGCTGAGTCAATATGCGGCGCAGGTGCGGCGGTTTTATACAGAATTCCGTCTACAGCTGTACTTAAAGCATGCCGAAGCGGCGGACTTCGAAAAAGAACGAAAAGAAGAAAATGAACAACTCCTAAAGCTAACAGGTCAACTGACAGCTGCCGTTAAATCAGCAAGCTTTGATTTAGAAAAAGCAGCGGCTAAGACTTTTTTACGGCATTGGAGCGAACCTTGGCTCAAAGCCCGTTCGGGAAGTTAATAAAAATAGGCTGGCAAGCGCAGCTTTTGCTGCGGCTTGCCAGCCTGTTTTTTAGCCGATTCATAATCGGACTTATTTATCGTAGCTTGCTACAATTTCACCGTAATACATGGTATGATAATCACCATTTTTGTACCAGCGGTCCTGCTCAGCGTCATCTAGCGCGGCGCTGTCCATGGTCTGTTTATATAAGACTTTACATTCATAAAAACGGTCACATTCACCAATTACTGGGACAGCAACTTTTTTTCCTGGCACAGCTGTGAGTTTAGCAGCAGTAATCTTATCAAGATCGCGGCCTGATTTGCTGCCGCACAGCGCCAGCGCTTCTTTCAGATCGCCATAGGGAAGGCTTACAGTAAATTCGCCGTGCTGATCGAGTAGCTCTTTACTATAGCGGGACTGGCGGACAAGAATGGTAAACACCGGTTTTCCCCACAAAAAGCCAATATTACCCCAGGCAATTGTCATAGTATTAACCTTTGAGCCGTCGCTTGTCGTTAGAAAAGCGCCTTTCTCTAATTGCTTAAGTACTTTGCCTGTTTCTTGCTGATAACCTTTATCGCACATGTTACGACACTCCTTTTATACGAAAGTTCATCTATAAAATTCTCCACTGGATAAATTTTCCCTGTCGTCGATACCAGGAAAGATTGAAAAAGCTTTTCCAAAGAGAGTATAATAAATAAGAATAAAGAGTTTTATTTATTATAAAGAAAGCTGTCGATGCAGTCTAAATAAAAGGAGCGAGTTGCCTTGGAGCAGTTTGACGGTGTCAGTAAACAAGAATATGTGCATGAAGTTTTTACAACCATTGCATCAAAATATGATTTATTAAATTCGGCGTTAAGTTTTAATCAGGATAAGTATTGGCGCCGTTTTGCTGTAGAAAAGGCTAATCTTTGTCCAGGCGATTTGACTTTGGATGTGGCCTGCGGTACGGGAATGTTGGCGCTAGAACAGGCGAAGACTATGGGGACAGGTCAGATTGTTGGCTTTGATTTTTGTCAGAACATGTTGGACAAAGCAGCAGAAAATATTGCTGCAACCGATTATGCCCCGATGATTAAGTTGTTACAGGGTAACGCCATGGAACTTCCATTTCCTGACAATACCTTTAAAGCAGTTACGATTGGTTTTGGCTTACGCAATATGCCTGATTATAAGCAGGTGATTGCCGAAATGGTTCGAGTAGTGAAGCCTGGCGGGAGAGTCGTTTCGTTAGAGCTCGCTAAGCCAAGTATGCCCGGTTTTAAGCAGCTTTACTATTTCTATTTTGAACAGGTTTTGCCTTTCCTGGGGAAACTGGGCATCGGTCAAGAGGGGCCTTATCGCTGGTTACCGGAGTCGCTCAAGCTGTATCCGCATCAGCAGATTGTAAAGGAAAGCTTCATCGCTGCAGGGCTTGCTGACGCCTGTTGTTACGAACTAACAGGCGGAATCGTAGCCGTTCACGCTGGAACAAAAGGGGCTTGTCTGGCAAAATAGCGCTTTATTGCAAAGGCTGCGTTTATAGAAAAGACACTTGACTCTATAACAGAGATCCATTATAATCGGAATTGTTATAATAAAAGTATAAAGACTTAGCAATGAGCAGGACCCATTGGACAGTAGACATACAGAGAGCCGGCGGTTGGTGCAAGCCGGTTGGATAGTGCCGATGTTCCGCCTGGGAGCTTCTAGTGATAAAGCAAGACGGAGTCGCCCGTTATCGCGAAGTGAGTTGGCGTAATAGCAACAAGGGTGGCAACGCGGGAAAAGCTCTCGTCCCTATCGGGGATGAGGGCTTTTTATTTTTTTATGAGCAGTTTTTTGGTGAATTTAGCGATAAGGAGACGATCAAAATGTTAAAAAAACCTACTTTATTTATGCCTGGCCCGACGAATGTGCCTGAACGAGTGCTGCAAGCTATGGATAGGCCTGTAATTAATCATCGGGGCCCAGCTTATGAAGGGATGTTTCGGAAAGTCAGTACTGAGATGCAGGGGATCTTTCAAACGCAAGAGCCTGTATTGATTTATCCAGCGGCTGGTACTGGCATGATGGAAGCAGCGATCGTCAACGTCTTATCGCCTGGCGATACGGTGCTTGTTGTATCGATCGGCGTTTTTGGCGACCGCATTGCCGATATTGCTACGCGCTTTGGCTTAAAGGTGGAAAAGCTTGCCGTAGAATGGGGCTGCGCCGCTGAGCCACAGGTCTTGAAAGAACGGTTAGAGCAAGATGTGAACCGCGAAATTAAAGCCGTGTTTATTACCCATAATGAAACATCTACAGGGATAACGAATCCTTTGCAGCAATTAGCGGCAGCGGCGGCTTTTCATCCAGCGCTGGTGATTGTTGATGCTGTAAGCTCCCTGGGCGCTATTGAGCTAAAAATGGATGAATGGGGACTTGATGTTGTATTTACAGGCGCCCAGAAGGCGCTTATGTTGCCGCCTGGGCTTGGTTTTATGGCGCTAAGTAGTAAAGCTATGGCCGCTTATGAAACGAGCACTTTGCCAAAATACTATTGGGATGTGGCTTTGCTTAAAAAATCTTTAGCGAAATGGCAGAATCCTTATACACCGCCAGTAAGCCTGCTCTTTGGCTTGCAAGAATCTCTTACCATGATTGCGGAAGAAGGGCTTTACGCTATTTTTCGGCGTCATGAAATCCTCGCAAGAGCCGTTCGCGCTGGCGTCACAGCCTTAGGATTAGAGCTGTTTGCGCAAGGGGCCGGAGCATCTAATGTAGTTACGGCAGTAAAAGCGCCAGAGGGAATTGGCGGCAAGGCCATTCAAAGCCATATGCGCGAATTTTTCGGAATTACCTTGGCTGGCGGTCAAAAACAGTTGGAAAATAAAATTTTCCGTATCGGTCATTTAGGCTATGTGGCGCCGACGGACGTACTGCTTGTAATCGCCGCACTAGAGATGACGCTGACAGCGCTCAAAGTACCTTGCAGCCTTGGCGAAGGCGTAAAGGCGGCGCAACTGTCGCTGCTTGCTGATGGCTTGCTAGTAATGGATCATTAACTGTCACCACGATTAAGGGAGGAATTATTTTGGTACGAATTATTTTAGTGCGGCATGGCGAAACGACTTGGAATAAGGAAGGGCGCTATCAAGGGCAGATTGATACGCCACTCAGTGAGCGCGGCTTGGCGCAGGGCAAGGCTGTGGCTGAAGCGCTGAAAGAGATTCCCATTGATTTGTGCTATGTCAGCACTTTATCAAGGGCCAAAGATACGGCGGGTTTCTGTATGGCCTATCATGACGGGCCTGTTTATGAAGACGAACGGTTGCTAGAGATTAATCACGGTCTATGGGAAGGAAAGCTGGCCGTAGAAATCGGCGCTGAGTATCCTGAAATGCTGCAAGAGTGGCGCACCAAAGTCGTCGGTGTAACGATGCCAGAGGGCGAGAGCATTACCACGGTTCGTGACCGAGCCATGGCCGCCTTCCGTGATTATGCAGAAAAGCATGACGGCAAGACGATTTTAGTTGTGGCCCATGATGCTGTAAACAAAGCCGTTTTGTGCGATATGCTCGATATTGGTCTCGATCATTTTTGGCAGGTGAAACAGGATAATACCTGTATTAATGTGGTAGAATATAGCGAAGGCAAGTGGCGGTTGGTATTGATGAATTCGACAGCTCACTTAGGCTTTTTGTTTAGCGGGATTGAACAAAAGGGATTATAAGTCTGTTGGTCTTTATAATTTATCTTGCAGGACTTTTTTGCTTAAGCGGTTAATTCTTAAAAAAGAGGAAACCCTTAAGAAAAGGAGGTCGTGTTATGGCCGATGTCTTTGATATTGCCGTGATTGGCGGCGGTCCTGCTGGATTATCAGCTGTTTTAACAGCAAAAAATCGTAATAAGAGTGTGTTACTATTTGAGCATTTGGCCTTTAGCCCCAAGTTGCAGAAGGCCCATCAGATTGATAACTACCTAGGTCTTCCTAATGTTACCGGGGCGGCGATGATGGATGTTTTTTCGCAGCATGCCCTAAGTCGCGAGCCTGTTCTCGTCAAAGAGAAGGTTGTTAATATTTTTGCAACAAATCCCAATTTTATGTTAGTCACAGGGAAAGAAACTTATCAGGCTAAAAGTGTAATTTTAGCAACAGGCCTGATGATGGCAAACCTCTTTGATGGAGAGAAAGAGCTGTTAGGGCGCGGCGTAAGCTATTGCGTCACTTGCGACGGCATGTTTTATCGCGGGAAAAATGTAGCGGTAGTATCTTACACCGCCGAAGCGGAAGAGGAGAGCAACTTCTTAGCTGAAATTTGCCAAAGCGTTACTTATTTGCCGCAATACAAAGGGAATTACGAGAGACTCGATAAGGCCATTGCGGTTTTTGCCGCGAAGCCGCAAAAGGTCTGCGGCGAAGAACAAGTCTCTGAGCTCATGACCGATCAGGCTGCTTTGCCGATTGACGGCTTATTTATTATGCGTGAATCTGATCCGGTGGAATCACTGTTACCGGAATTAGAATTAGACGATAAAGTTGTTCTTGTGGACAGGCAAATGGCTACAAATGTGCCTGGCGTTTTTGCCGCCGGTGATTGTACTGGTAAACCTTGGCAAATTGCTAAAGCTGTGGGGGAAGGCTTAGTCGCAGCCTTGAGTGCGGTTTCTTACCTGGATGGACAAAAGCAAGAACGGAAATAGGTAAAAAACTTTGCGCCAAGGCGTAAGATATAGTAAAATAGGAACATACTAGAAAATTTCTCTTATAATATAGATGAATTTGGCGATGACAGGACTACGATTATGAGGCAGTTTTCAGAGAACTGGCGGTAGGTGCGAGCCAGCAGCAGTCCATATCTATCCCCCCTGGAGCTTGCGGGAAACTGCACGGCTTGCGGCCGTTATCCGTTGATGAAAGTGGACTCATAGAGTCAATAAGGGTGGCAACGCGGGAAAACTCTCGTCCCTGTTTTTTGGGCGAGAGTTTTTTGTATGTTTTTTATTTTATGAAGGAGGTATTCTTCGTGTTAGATATTAAATTTGTACGGGAAAATCCTGAGGTAGTGGAACAAGCTTTAAAAAATCGCGGCGCAGCAATGAGTCTAGAAGATTTTTTAGCGCTGGAAAAGCAGCGCCGTGCGCTGCTGGCTGAAGTAGAAGCTTTGAAAAGTAAACGTAACAGCGTATCAGCAGAAGTCAGTCGCCGAAAGAAAAGCGGCGAAGATGCTGAGTCGCTCATCGTCGAGATGCGCGGTGTTGGTGAATCCATTAGTTCGCTTGACAGCCAAGTCAAAGAAGTGGAAGCAAAACTTGACGACATTATTAAAAGCATCCCCAATGTGCCCCATGCATCGGTTCCAGTGGGGAAAGATGAGAATGATAATCCGGAAATCCGCAAATGGGGCGCGCCCCGCGAATTTTCTTTTGAGCCAAAGCCCCATTGGGAAGTCGGCGAGAAACTCGGAATTCTCGATTTTGAACGTGGCGGCAAGGTTACTGGAGCTCGCTTTACCTTCTGTAAAGGTCTTGGTTCTCGTTTAGAACGGGCGTTGATTAATTTCATGCTTGATCTGCATACTGGCGACCATGGCTATACCGAATTTTTCCCGCCCTTTATTGTCAATAAAGATAGTATGATGGGTACGGGCCAATTGCCCAAGTTTGCTGAAGATATGTTTAAGCTGGAAGGTCTTGATTATTATTTAATTCCTACAGCGGAAGTGCCAATTACCAACTATCATCGCAGCGAGATTCTTGATGACGCTGACTTACCACTCAAGTATACCGCTTATAGCGCTTGTTTCCGGGCGGAAGCTGGCGCCGCTGGCCGTGATACGCGAGGCCTCATTCGTCAGCATCAGTTTAATAAAGTAGAAATGGTAAAATTCTGTCGCCCCGAAGATTCTTATGATGAATTAGAAAAACTGACACTAGATGCGGAAAAAGTGCTGCAGCTTTTAGGTTTGCCTTACCGTGTAATTCTATTGTGTACTGGCGATGTGGGCTTCTCGTCAGCTAAGACCTACGATCTGGAAGTCTGGCTGCCAAGCTTTAATAAATATCGTGAAATTTCCTCTTGTTCAAACTTTGAAGATTTCCAAGCTAGACGGGCTGATATCAAATTTAGACGCCAGCCTAAAGCAAAACCAGAATTCGTTCATACTTTGAATGGATCCGGCGTAGCGATTGGCCGTACGGTTGCGGCGATTTTAGAAAATTATCAGCAGGAAGATGGTTCGGTTATTGTACCGGAAGTCTTGCGGCCTTACATGAAGACCGATGTGATTCGGTAAGTTTTACTGCATGATATAAAGAAGACTGCCTCCCATAAGCTCGCATATGAGCTGGGAGGCAGTCTTTCTTTATTGATTGCAAGAAGCTGTTTTTTTGTGGGGCGAGTTCTTAGGGAAAGTTAGGCTTTGGAATCCACAAGGTCAGAGACCATTGCCGATTTTTCTGTTTTGGAGCCCCAATAGCTGGCCAGAATACTGCCACTGATATTCTGCCAGATACTGCATACGGCGGCGGGGAGGGCTGCCATGGGATCAAGATGGGCCATGGCGAGGGCTACAGCAAGTCCAGAATTCTCCATGCCAATTTCAAAGGTAATGGCCCGCGCTTTCTTTTCACCCATTTTAACAGCATGAGCGGAACCATAGCCAAGCAGGAGACCAAGACTGTTGTGGAGAAAAACGGCGGCTACAATAATCAGGCCGACTGTAGCTAGTTTAGCAGCGTTTACGGCAACGACGCAGGACAGAATCGTAATAATGCAGATGACAGAAAAGGCAGGCACAATGTGAACGATTTGATCCAATTTTTCTTTAAAGACCATCCGGCAGGCTACGCCTGTCGCTACAGGTAGTAGGACAATTTTTACGATTTCAATAAAGAGTGCAGTTACATCGATAGGAATAAACGATCCGGCTAAGACTAAGAAAATATAGGGAGTAAGCAGCGGCGCTAAAATGGTATTTACGCTGGATACGGTAACGGAAAGCGCCGTATCACCTTTGGCGATAAAGGACATAACATTGGAAGCGGTACCGCTGGGGCAAGCGCCGATGAGCACAACGCCAGCAGCTAGGGCCGGTGGCAATCCCAGTACTTTGGCAACGCCATAGCCAATGAGAGGCATGAGCAGATACCGGAAGGATACGCCATAGAAGACTTCGCGGGGATGTTTTAAAACAAGCTTGAAATCATCGAGCGACATGGTAAGGCCCATGCCGAGCATAATAAAGCCAAGCAGATAAGAAATGGCCGGAACAATCGGCTTGAATGGCGTTGGCTGCCAAAAGGCGATGCAGGAAAACAGAATGACCCATAAGGTGAACTTTTTACAGATAAACGTAGCTATTTTTTCTAAGAGATTCATAACACGATCCTCCTGATAGATAAATTTGTTGAGTAACAGCGGCGTTTCGCGTCGACATCGAACCGAACGCTGAAAATAAAAAAACCGCTTGACTCCTTGAATCGTCATTCAAGGGGCAAGAGGCTATCTCGCGGTACCACCCTTTTTCACAGTTCTTTTTATCATAAAAAAAGAACTGCCTCTCATTAGGTCTAACAACCCTAGCAAGGTAACGGTTGCACTCTATAATAGAGTTGATTCCGGCGCGGCTTACTATTATTCAGCGTTGCAGTTCAGGAGTGATGTCCTTTAAGAGCTTGTTACCGATTCGCACCAACCATCGGCTCTCTGAAACAAAAGAATCATAAAGGGGTGTCTCCGTCATTACTTTTATGGAGCATAATGAAGTTGTTTTAACTAGTGTAATCTTGTAAAACTTAAACTAAGTATACAAGGTAACATTTTTTTTGTCAAGGTGAAAAATGGCTGCACTTTAAAAATAGTTAGAAAGATTACACTGCGGCGAACCCTGGGACGTTCTGATGGTATTGACAAGGCAACGCTAATTTCGTTACAATGAAAATGATAATCAATACCTTTATAGTATGGTGAATGGAGGCGATGGCATGGCGCAAGCGCTTAGCGAACTTACAGCTGGACAAAAAGCCCGCGTAGTGCGCATTGTTGGTAAGGGACCGATTAAACGGCGGATTTTTGATATTGGGATTGTGCCGGGCGCCTTGATTGAAGTGCAGAAATTTGCTCCCCTTGGCGACCCTATGGAAATCAAAGTGAAAGCTTTTAATTTGTCGCTGCGTAAGCAGGAAGCTGAATATATTGAAGTAGAAATTGTAACAGATGAAGTATGTTGTCTTGCCTAACAGCAAGGCTTAGTTAAGGAGAACAGAATGTCTAGGTCATCCCTTACGATTGCTCTTGCCGGGAATCCTAATTGCGGCAAAACAACGATTTTTAACCATTTGACAGGCTCGAATCAGCATGTCGGTAATTATTCAGGCGTTACGGTGGAAAAAAAGGCCGGACGCAAGCTGTTTCAGGACACAGAACTGACAATTGTTGATTTGCCAGGGACCTATAGTTTGACTGCTTATTCTATTGAAGAAGTTGTTACGAGAGATTTTATTGTGTTAGAACAGCCTCATGTTGTTATTGATGTTTTAGACGGTTCTAATTTGGAGCGGAATCTCTATTTAGCTGTGCAGTTATTGGAACTCAATCGACCACTGGTGTTAGCGGTAAATATGGTTGATGTGGCGGCAGCTAGAGGACTCCAGTTCAGTCTGGAGAAGTTAAGCGAAATCCTTTCCGTGCCTGTTGTGACTACTGTGGGAAATAAAAAACGTGGGTTGGAAGATCTGCTGCAACGGGCTGTAGCGGCTGCAAAGGAGCCGCAAAGCGACTTTTTACTAGATTATGGCCGGGAAATCGAGGCAGCGATTCAAGCGCTAAGTTCCTTAATGCCGGAAAACGTGGTAGCTCTGAAGTACCCGCAACGTTGGCTTTTGCTAAAGTTGCTGGAAGAGGATCGCGATGTGATTCGTCAGATAAAGGACTTACCTGGCAGTGAACGGCTGTTAGCGCGAGCTGCGGTCTTAAGTAAAGACCTTGCTGCTCAATTTGATGATGACGTGGCCAGCATTGTAGCTGATAAACGTTATCAGTATGTTGGCGAATTGTATCGCCGGATTGTTTTATGCGAGGCGCCGTCAGCAAAGACTTTATCAGATCGGATTGACTCGGTTCTAACGAATCGACTGCTCGGGATACCGCTTTTTTTAGCTATGATGTGGTTGGTTTTTAATCTCGTTTTTACGATTGGTTCTGGCCCGCAGAAGGCGATTCAGGCAGGTCTTTCGTTGTTGGCCCAATATGCTGGTGAGATGTTACCGGAGAGCGGGCTGAAAGATCTGCTGATTGATGGTGTGATTGGCGGCGTTGGCAGCGTCTTGTCTTTTGTCCCGATTATTCTGCTCCTCTTTGCGGCGATTGCTGTGTTGGAAGACTCCGGTTATATGGCGCGAGCCGCTTTTATTATGGATCGGATCATGCATAAAGTGGGTCTTCATGGCAAATCCTTTATTCCATTATTACTGGGATTTGGCTGCAGTGTTCCGGCAATTATGGGAACGCGGACCTTGGAAAACCCCCGCGATCGTCTTGTGACGATCTTGGTTACGCCCTTTATGAGCTGCAGTGCCAGGTTGCCTGTCTATACACTGCTTTGCGCCGCCTTTTTCCCTGAGAATATGGCGGGAACCGTGCTGTTTTCAATTTATATTTTAGGCATTTTCCTAGCTGTGTTTATGGCCCGCTTACTGCGAACTTTTTTATTAAAGGGTGATACGGAACCTTTTGTAATGGAAATGCCACCTTATCGTTGCCCTTCGCTGAAAAGTATTTTGCTGCATATGTGGGAAAGAACGATTCTTTATGTCCGCAAAGCTGGCACGATTATTTTGGCAGTATCCATTCTGATCTGGTTTTTAACGAATTATCCGGCGGAAGTTTCTTATAGTGCCGACTATGATGTCCTGCAAGCTCAGCTTGTGCAAACTTATGAGAAGCAGGTTAACAGCCATTCTTATAATTCAGACGAACTTGAGGAACTGTCCCAAGAGCTAGACACCCAGAGGGCAGAGTTAAAGCAGGCGCAGGCCAGCGAAAAACTGGCGCAAAGCTACGCTGGGCAAATCGGTAAGACCTTAGAGCCGTTTGTGGCGCCGCTTGGGTTTACTTGGAAACAAGCTGTTAGCTTATTTGCTGGTTTTTCAGCAAAAGAAGTGATTGTAAGTACTATGGCAACAATTTACAGCGTAGGTGATAGCGGGAAAACAGGTAGTGAGCTGGCTAAAGCCTTAGCGGCTGATCCGGCGATGAATCCTCTAGTCGCTTATACTATGATGGTCTTTATTTTAATTTATTCGCCCTGTGTGGCGACAATCGCCGCCATCCGGCGCGAAACAAACTCGACGAAATGGGCCCTGTTTGCCTCGATCTATACGACGGCTGTCGCCTGGGTGATGGCCTTTCTCGTATATCATGGCGGGCTGCTATTCGGAGTGCGTTAGGAGGAGGGAATATGGAAAATATTCTTTTAGGATTGATTGGTTTGGGCGCGGTCTTCTATCTTGGCCGTCTTGCTTATCGGCAGGTCAAGGGCAGTGACGCTTGCGCTTGCTCTAAAGGTTGTCAGGGATGCCGTATGAAGGAAAAGGAAGACGAAAAATAAGACAAAAGCTTCGGCGTTACATCGCCGAAGCTTTTGTCTTATAAATGTAGCTACTTCTATTTTTGTTGTAAAAGTGTTGCGAGAAAAGCCGTTATGGCCGGTGACCAGGCCTTTTGGTTTCCCACGAAAGACCGATGACCATCGTCGCTAAAATCCGGTAGGGTGACAAAAGCAGCGTTGCCGCCGGCGCTTTGATAGGCTTTTACCATGGCTTGCGCTAAATCAGGATTAAAGTAATGGTCATTCGTAGCGTAAAGCCAGAGTGTGGGGATTCGCGAGGTTTTGCCGAAGAACCCCATCGAGGCGATCAAATCCTCTTTATTATAGACTTGGTCAGGAGCGTAAGAGCCGCGGCCGCCAGCGAAATTAACGATACCAATCACGCCGGGGATTTGTAGCGAGCCAGTAGCAATCACAGAATGTCCGCCAGTCGATTGACCTACTAGAATAATCTTGCTGGGATTGACATAAGGAAGCGTTTTGCCGAAGCTAATGGCCGCCGATAGGTCTTTTGCCGCTTCGAGGCCTGCATGGGTATAGTTTCGCCTACCTGCTGTTAAAGTCGTTGCTTCGGCATAAGGCGCACTTGATTCGCCAAACCCGCGCCTTACAACAAATAAAACGACGTAGCCTTGTTTGACAAAATACGCTGCTTGATGTCTAAAGTAAGTATTGACATTAGTAAGTAATCGATCGGTGGCGGTACGCGGCGTGCCATGGGTTAAAACAATAAGGGGGAAAGGCCCATCTCCTTCTGGTTTGTAGATTTTCCCATCTAGATTGTAATTGGCATCAGGCAATTTCAACGGGATTTTGACAAGATCTGTTTCCAGTTCAGCTGCTTGCGAGATTGTCGGATACAGAACCGTCAGCAGCCCAAAGAATAGAAGAAATAACAGACAGTGCCATTGGATCGTTTTTTTTGAGTAAGACAGAGACATAACCAAAACCCCTTTCGCAAGACAATGTTACCAATGTTTTCGCTTGGGACGGGAGAATTCCTGCGCTAGATACTTTCTTTTTTACTGTAATTGCCGCTCCGAGAAGGACGCGCTATAATACTAAGGTAAGATTTTTTAAGTTTTCTTAAAAGGGAGTGAGCTTTTTGCGATTAAAAATTATGATCGTTTTGTGTTTGGGACTGCTTGTTTTGCAGCCTACTTTAGGATCTAGGGCTTTTGCGGCAGCGAGTGATAATTCTTTGGCTGCTGTTGCTTTGTATATCGATACATCAGGTCATTATGTGCCAGGAACCGATTTGATGAACAAGGCGCTGAATGAAGTCATTCGCTTGAAAGTCAATTTGCTAATGCTTGGCAGTGAAGTACAGTCAGGCAGCGAGGTATTGCGTGATCTGACCGACTATAATATTCATAGTGTAACAGAAGCTACACCTGATTCGCTTGCCGCCTATAGTGCGCAGCGCCATGTGAATTATGTCGTGCTTTTTGCGGTGCATCCGCTTGATGCGGCTGTGGATTTAAAAGTGTATTCGGCGTCCTCCGGCGCGTTTATGATTGATAAAAGCATTTCCCGCTCCGATACGGACGGCGCTTTATCTACCGTAGAGGCTTTATCGAGCATGGTGGGAACAGCTGTAACTGAAGTATTGACTTTGCTCAAAAATCCAGTTCAATAAGTAGGTTAAAGGGGCTGACGCAGTATGCGGCAGCCCCTTGTGCTAGCAAGAATAGAATCAGTCTGTGTTTGATGGTTTGAAATAGGGAAACTTTTTAAGCAAACGCGTGGGCTGTAAAAATCAGCCTTAGACCGAGACCGAAGAGCGCCACTGCCAATAAAATCATGATGACCCGCGATTTTGTTTTGGTCGAGAGTTTGGCGCCAGCCTGAGCGCCGATGACGGCGCCGATGCCGATGGTAGCAGCTGGCATGAGCAAGATATTGCCAAGCAAGAAGTGGGAAATAACGCCGACAAAACTAGAAATGCATAAGACAAAGTGCGATGTGGCTGTAGCAATATGGGGCGGGAAAGACAAGAGATATACCATGGCCGGTACATGAATCACGCCGCCGCCAATGCCAAGAATACTGGAAAGAAAGCCGACTACGAGGCTTAGCAAAACACCGAAAACTCGGTTGTAGGTAAAGGTTTTCGCATCAAAAGCGGGTTGCTGGCCCTTGGCTGATGGCCGGAAAAACATAAGCACGGCAATGATAAGTAAGAGTACGCCAAAAGCGGTGCGGAAAGTTGCGCCGGTAAAGTACTGAACAAGATAGCTGCCAAGGAAGGCGCCAGGCAAAGTGGCAAGACTAAAGCGGATGGCTGCATCATAGTAAACCTTTTTTTGCTTTACATAGGCAATAGAACCTGATAAAGCATTCAAAAAGACGATGGCCAGAGAGGTGCCGACCGCATGGGCTGGCGACCAGTGAAAAACCATGATAAACAGCGGGACAAGCAGAAAGCCGCCGCCAACGCCAACTAAAGTGCCGAATGCGCCAATAAAGAGGCCTAAAGCCAGATAAGACAAAATAAGCATGGGGAAATCCTCCTTTATATAGTACCGTAATGAGTTCTATACTCTAAGTATAGTCACGTTTTTTATACATGAAAAATATTAACTAACTATGTTAGAATAGTTATAAACTATGTTTTAACTAGGGAGGCGCCTATGGACTTACGCCAGTTAGAATATTTTCAGGTTGTGGGAAAGGTCAAAAGCATTACGAAGGCGGCGCAGCAATTTCATATCGCCCAGCCGTCTGTTTCTGTGGCTATTCAAAAACTGGAAGAGGAGCTAGGCGTGCAGCTCCTTGACCGGGGGCAGCGCCAGATTGATTTGACGGTAGAGGGTAAGATTTTTCTGGGGCGAGTCGATGAGATTTTAGGAAAGCTGGCTGAATCTATTAAGGAAATGCATGACTATCGCTTATTGCAGAAAGGCTCGATTAAAATCGGCGTAACGCCCATTGTGGGCGCCTTCTTTTTTCCGTTATTATTTGCTGAATTTGCCAGGGAATTTCCGCAGTTTGAATTGCACTTTGTGGAAGAGGGATCCTTGTCGATTCGTCGTCGCTTGGAGCAGGGGGAACTGGATATTGGGATTATGATTCTATCAAATGCGCCGCCAGAGCTTAGCTCGGTGCCTGTCGCATCAGGCGAAATTCTGCTTTGTCTGCCCCTCGATCATCCTTTATCTCAGGCCAAGCAGGTTCCCTTTAGCGAACTCGCGAAATATCCTTTCATCTTGTTTCGTGAAGATACTTATTTTCGTAAAGTCATTATGGAAGAGGCGGCAAAACATCATTTTACACCGAGAATCGTTTTTGCGTCGCGGCAGATTGAGACGGTGTTAGGACTGGTGGAGCAGGGAGTTGGTATTTCTTTTGTGCTTGACGCCATCGCAGCTAAACATGGTAATATCGTTACGAGAAAGTTGTCTGAACCTCTCTATATAGAGGCCGGTGTAGCTTGGTATGAAGGACGCTATTTATCAAAAGCGGCAAAAGCTTTTATTGACTTTGCCGCGAGCCGTTCTTTTTAAGACATTTGTCATCGGATTGTCATAGGTTCATGGTACAGTAAGAGAAAATCTTGGCTGCAAGGCAACGGAATGAGCCGATATTCACTAGCGAGGAAAAGGGGAGCGACAATGACAAAGATATTTTGGCGGGGGGCAAGCCGCAAGCAGCGGTTGCTGTATATGGGACTTGTAATTTGTATTGGTTTCGGACTTTTATTTGCTTTTCGCTACTGGAGCACCCATAAAGCGAGTGCAGACAAAGCCGGCGGTCGCCTTGCTACGACAGTAGATGTCGGTACGGTTACGCATCGTGATTTAGTGAAACGGATTTCGCTAACTGGGCAGACCGTGCCGGAAGCCCAAGTGGATATTGCTGCGAAATATCAAGGGCGCGTTACAGCAGTGAATGTAAGTCTTGGTCAAGCTGTTCAGCCGGGGCAGGTGCTTATTGTTCAAGATACGGGTGATGCTGATATTTCCATATCGCAGAACCGGGCGGCCTACAGTCAGGCTGCTGCTGATGCTGTAACGACTGAGGCCACTTTTAATGCCAATTATGATCGCGCCAGAGCGGACTATGAAAAAAATCTAGCAAGCTATCAGCGCAATAAAGCCTTATATGCAGCAGGCGCTATTTCCAAAGAGGCCCTTGATACCAGTTTGCAGCAAGTGGCTGACGCCAAAGCATCAGTCGATACGTTAGAGAATCAGATGAATCAGGGCATGGCTGCGGCAATTCAATCCTCTCAGTCAGCAGCCCTCAAAGCGCAACATAGTATCAGTGCGGCGGAAAAACAGCGCAATGATCTTGTCCTTACTGCGCCACGCGGCGGCGTGATTGGTTATCGCCAGATTGAAGCAGGCGACATTGCGCAAGCAGGGCAAAAACTTCTCAGTATTTTTGATAACAGCCATATTTATGTGGACTGTCAAGTCTCGGAACAGGATTTACCAGCGCTATCGCTCGGAATGCCTGTCAGTGTAGGCGTAGAGTCACTTGGTAAAACCTATCCGGGAAAAATTACTTATATTAGTCCTGCTAGTGATGCGACGACGCTGACCTTTATGCTCAGGATTGCCTTGGATAATCCTGATAGTTCAGTGCGAAGCGGCATGTTTACGCGGACGATTATTAATTCCGTGCTGCGGCCCCAGGCAGTGACTGTACCGAAAGACGCTATAGTGGAGAAAAACGGCTCAGCCTATGTGTTTGTTGTCGGCGCGAACAATACGCTGGAACAACGAACTGTGCAGTTAGGCGCTCGCGGCGATGATGCTATCGAAATTCTTACAGGTCTTAATGAAGGGGAAAAAATCGCTTTGACGAACTTGGCTCGTTTGCGGGCGGGGCTTGTTATCAATCCTCAGCTTGTTGATACGACAAAATCAGGTGATCAGCCATGAATATCACTCGTTATGCCATTAAAAAGCCTGTAGGCATTTCTATGATTGTACTGTTTTTCGTCGTTCTCGGTTTGTTTAGCTTTTACCGGATCGGCGTAGAGCTTTTGCCTGCTATCAATGTGCCTTATGTGACAGTTACGGTCAATTATCCTGGTGCTGGCACCACGCAGGTTGAGGAAGATGTTATTAAGCCCCTAGAAAATGCTTTATCATCTTTATCCAATTTAAAGCACATGACTTCAGTAGCCAGACCGGAAAAAGCCCAGATTACTTTAGAGTTTGAGTTTTGGGCCAATGTGGATACATCAGCGATTGATGCGACTCAATATGTGAACTCAGTGACTAAGCGACTGCCGACAGGAGTGCAGACGCCTTCCGTCATTAAGCGTGATGTAAATGCTTCGCCAATTATGGAGATCTCCGTCATTGCCGATAAGCCCTTAAGTGATGTCTACAGTCTGGCCAATGATATTTTTATTGAACGGCTGCAGCGCGCCAGTGGCGTTTCTGATGTGCAGCTTTATGGCGGTCGTGACAAAGAAGTGGCTGTTGAGGTAGATAAGGATAAGTTGTCTTATTATAATATGTCCTTAAGCCAAATTGTAAACAGGATTACCCAAGAAAATGTGCTGACTCCCGCAGGTTCTGTCTACACCAATAATAAGGAAACGAATGTGCGGCTTACGGCTCAGTTCGCATCGCCGGAAGAACTAGCATCTATCCATGTAACAAACAATAAAGGGATTAATATTCCTTTAACTAGCTTAGCTACCGTAAAGGAACAGGACGCCCGCGTGACTCGCTATGCCCGTACGAATGGGCAAGACGTTATTTCCATGACGGTCTACAAAAACAGTAATGCCAATATTGTTGACACAGCCAAAGCCGTCAAAGAACAGCTTGCTACTTTAAAGGCTGAGTATCCTGATTTCCAGTTTATTACGATTACAGACTCTTCGCAGTATGTAGAGGACTCGCTGCATAACACCTTAGAAGCTTTGATTGAAGGCCTCTTTACGACTGGGCTGGTGCTGTTCCTCTTTCTGCGGGGTTGGCGTTCTACAGCAGCCGTCTTAATTGCCATACCTACCTCATTGATTTCTACGTTCTTTGTCATGTATATAGCGGGATTTACCTTCAATATGATGTCGCTTATGGGGATGTCGCTATGTATAGGGATTCTTGTTGACGACTCGATTGTTGTACTGGAAAATATTCATCGCCATTTGCGACTAGGCAAAGATCCCGAGATTGCCGCTGAAGAGGGTCGAAATGAAATTGGCATGGCGGCTATTGCGATTACGCTCTGCGACGTGGTTGTTTTTCTGCCCATTGCCTTTATGAATGGAATGACTGGCCAGTTTTTCCGCCAGTTTGGCTTGACAATCGTCTTTGCTACGCTTTGCTCGCTCTTTGTTTCGTTTACACTGACGCCAATGCTGGCCTCGCGCTTTTTTAAAAGTGCCGATCATGAGCCCAAAGGGAAAGTATGGGATTTCATGAATCGTCTAGAAACAGGGGCCATTCGCCGCTATGAACAAGCTCTGACTTGGAGCTTCGGTCATAAACGCAAACTGATTGCCATGATTTTACTCGTCTTTTTTGGTGCCGCCGCATTGATTCCGTTAGGGGTTATTGGCTCGGAATATATGCCGAAGACCGATGAAGGCAGCTTCCGTGTTATGCTGCAATGGCCTGTAGGACAGAATATTGATAAGACAAACCGAGAAATTCGCAAAGTGGAAGATTTTATTGCGACGATACCAGAAGTGACAAACTATTTGTCTAGTGTCGGGTCCCCAGCGGGAAATTATGGCGGCATCAGCGTGCAACTTGTAGATCGGCGCGAGCGCAGCCGCAGCGTTTGGCAAGTAACTGATGAAGTCAGACAATATCTACGCCAGGAAGTGCCTGGCGCTACGGCTCAGGTTAGCGAGACGCAGTCTTCTATTGCCGGCGTATCGGGCGGCACAGGTACTGGCGGTGGCGGTCCCAATAATTCGCCGGTACAAATTGAATTGCGTGGTACCAATCTTGATGCAATTGTCAAAGCTTCCTATCGGGTACAAGAAGCTTTGGGGCAAGTCAAGGGAGTAAAAGATGTTCGCAGTTCTTATACGGAAGGAACACCAGAGCTACGACTCAATGTAGATCGGGAAAAATTAAAGTTTTATAATACGACAGCCAATGAAATTAATGATGTCTTTAGTGGCGCTATTGCTGGCTCCCAGGCGGGTTATTTTGCCAACGATCCGAATAATGACGGACAAGATACGAAAATTTATGTCCGCTTAAAAGGCAGTGATGGCTTTAAAGCCTCAGATGTGCGGTCGATTCCACTGCAAGCTGGCAATAATCTTGTTCGACTTGGCGATGTCGCTCGAGTAGAAGATGGTGTCGGGCCAGTCATGCTGCGACGGGTCGATAAGCAAGAATCCGTTAATATTGCGGCGAATATTACGGATCGATCGCTGCAGGATGTACTCAAAGATATTAGTGCGCAAATGACGCCGGAGCTTTTAGGAAATAATGTTTCCTATCGCTTTACCGGGCAAGCTGATAATATGATGAGTACCTTCAGCGAAATGGCGCAGGCTCTTGTATTATCGCTCATTCTCGTATATATGCTGCTGGCGATTCTCTATGAATCAGTGGCAACACCAGTGATTCGTATGTTTTCGCTACCCTTGGGGATGATCGGCTCCCTGCTCTTTTTAGCAGTGACCGGCAATACGATTAACTTGTATTCGCTGATTGGAATTCTCGTTATGGACGGTGTTGTCGCTAAAAATGGGACACTACTCCTTGACTATACTCTGACGCTCATGGGCGAAGGCATGTCAGCTCGTGAAGCGATTGTTGCATCAGGTAAAGCCAGACTCAAACCGATTTTTATGACGACTCTTACGATGATTGTGGGGATGCTGCCAACTGCTTTAGCGATGACAGCAGGCTCGGAAACAAGAGTCAGCATGGCCTGGGTTGTCATTGGCGGGCTGCTTTCCTCGACGGTGTTTACTTTGATTATTATTCCGATTATCTTCCTCTATGTAGAAGATCACCCAGTTTCTTTTTACTGGAATAAAATCAAAGGTTTGTTTGCGAAAAAACACGCCAACAGCAATTCACAGGGACTATGAGTTTATTGCAATGTAAATCGAATCAGTAAGGGCCTGCTCTCATTACGAGGGCAGGCCCTTTACTTTTTAATTGTTTTTTTGCGGTAAGGCATATACAAGTAGCAATTCATTTCCTTGTCTGTTATACAGGAATTTTTCACTCCAAAGCAGCATAATGGCTAAGCCGCGGCCTTGTTCAGCTTCAAGCAAGTGAATAAAGATATTTTCGGCGGAGAGCTTTTGTAGTTCCTTGATTGCCGCATTACCGGCAAAGCCGGGGCCGTTGTCGCTGACGCGTAATATTAGACGGGCGCCGATTACATTGATTTTTACGCGAACTCGGCTCCCCTGTTTTACTGCATTTGTCAGAGCTTCGCCTAAGAGAATAGAGAGCTGTGATGACTCAGTACCGGTACATTCGCAAAGGAATTGATTCATGCGATAAAGAACGTTCCGCCGCTCGGCCTTATTTGAATAATCGAAATAGAGCGGTCGCTTTTTACCATTAAGAATCTTAAGACATAAAGCGGTTCGGTCATCAGGATTTAATTGACCAAGCGGCATTTGTGCTAAATTCGTAAAGGATTTTTCAAAATTACCAGCTTGTTCACTCATGTTGCTTGGTAAATTATCATAAATCCCGTCCGTCATAAAATAGAAAGTGTCGCCATATTGCAAAGGAAGGTGAAGTGTATTAAACTGGGCTTTTTGACTGATTCCCAGATACATGCCGGGAAGCGAAATAAGGCCCGTTTTATTTTGGGTAGAAACAAGGAAGGTATTGATGCCGCAGGAAAGACAAGTAAGGGTGTGCTGGTTAAAGTCAGCTGTAAAGACGAGAAGCGCCGCAAGGCTGCTGTCTTGAAAATAGTTGAGGAGTTGTTCGTTCAATTTAGCGAGATTTTCCAACGTCCAAGGATTTGTTTGATTTAAATAAAAGCCGATCATATTGTTAATCGCGGCGGTATGAAGACTAGCAGAGACGCCGTGGCCCGTCACGTCAAGTAAAAAGCCATGCAGGTGCTGCTCGTCGTCACTTAAGCGATAGCCGTAGAAATCACCGCTGACAATGGAAAGTGGACGAAATAGAGTTTTCAGGAGAAATTTCCTGTTAATACAATCTTGCGGCAGTAGGGAACGTTGTACTTCTTCTGCCAGTTTTAGTTGCTTTTCCATTTGTTCTTGTAGTTTTGCTTGTTTTTCTGCTTCATCATGGGCCCTGGCTTCCGCCTGTTTACGATAATGGCGATTTAATAGCAAGGCAATGATAAGGATAGATTCAACTAGTAATAGCAACAAGGCCGCTAGGACGTACCAACGGTAAGTTTCCCAAAATGATGGCGTTTTAAATAAGATCTTGCTGCCAACAGGTAGTGTGTCTTCAGAAATTTGCCAACGTTTTAGTTCACGCGCGTCAAAGAGATATTCAGCGGCAGAGCCTCGTTGCAGCGTTTCGGGAACAGGAGCCGTTTTGTTGAGAAGCTGGGCGGCAATTTTGCCGGAACGGGCTCCTAACACTTCTTGACTTTCCATGTAGCCGCCAACGGTCCCTTGGCCCAAATAAATGGATACAGACCCGTAGATTGGCACAGGCGACACCGCATGGAGTTTTTGTAAGGCTGTGCCAGGAATAAAGGCTTGCCCTGCCGCATCTTTGAAGAGAAAGAGAAACAATACGGCTGAATTTGGCTCAGCCGTAGCGACCGTTTCCGTCATCTGAGCAAAAGGCTGCTTATTTAAATAGGTAAAAGTAACTTGGTTCGTAAACTCTTCTACTTCTCGCTTTACTACCGCTATGGCTTGACGTTCTCGCGGCGAGTCGCCAGCAATGACGTAAATGTTTTTTGTTTGCGGCCGTGTCTTCAAAATAAGATTTACAGCTGTATCAATCCCGTAAGTGCCGATGACATCATAGTAGTTCGGCGGCAAAGCGCCATGTTGCTCCCCTTCGCCTTCGTAAAAGCTGAGGATAGCCGGGACTTTAGGAAATATTTTTGGGCCGTAATGAATCATAAAATTGCAGGCTGGGACGAAATGGGTGACAATAAGATCTGGTTGATTTTGACTGTATTTTTGTTGAAGAAATTCGGCTAGCAGCGTTTCATAATTTTCCTGGGAGGTGTAGCGCGCCATATCGAGATATTCGTAAATATATTCTGTATTGCCGCCTGTTTCTTTCAACGTTTCCCGCAGTCCCTGGGTAAACAAAGTTTGCACGGGAAGATCAGCGCCATAAGAGTAGAGAATCAAAACTTTTTTTGCCGCCTTTTCTGAACGTACCATACCTGTAGGGAGTGCGAAAAAAAACAGCAGTACGAATAAGAGACACCATGAGAATTTTTGATTCATCGTACTTTCTCCTTATCTAAAGCCAATTCGATCTGATTATGCTGTCGATATTAGCGAAAAATTCTTATTCTCTTAAATTATACGCTAAAAACACATTTTCTGTCGATTCATGAAAACGAGATGACGCAAAGTTCTAAAGTTTTATAAGGTATTTCTAAAATAATAGAAACAAGAAATGCAGCTATCGCGCGAAGCAGCGCGTTTGTTAATATTTGACCTCTAATTTTCTGGAATTGTAAATAATTATCAATGACGAAAACCTTGATTTTTCAGTTTATTGGCTATATTGCAAATTGGCATGTAACTTGCAATTGTTATTTGTGATATATTTAACAAACAATTATCGTATGGGAGGAAAGAATATGCTGGCACTTCTGGGTTTGGTTACCATAGTCACTCTGCTTGGCGTTATTATTACAAAACGGATGTCGCCCCTTGTAGCACTCATTGCTGTGCCGATTGCCGCTTCGCTAATCGGCGGTTTTGGTCTAGCCACAGGTAAATTTATGATTAAAGGAATTCAGGGGATTGCGCCTGTAGCAACAATGTTCGTTTTCGCGATCTTATTTTTTGGCGTGATGAGCGATGCAGGCTTGTTTGATCCAATTATTAATGCGGTGTTAAAGGCCGTAGGCAGTAATCCGGCGCGCATTACTGTAGGAACAGCGCTACTAGCGCTATTGATTCACTTAGACGGATCAGGGGCAGTTTGTTTTCTCATTACGATTCCGGCGATGCTCCCAATTTATGAACGACTTAAGATGGATAAACGAATTTTATGCCTTATGGTTTCTTTGGCAGCCGGTGTGAATTTCCTTCCCTGGACTGGGCCGACGCTTCGTTCATCAGCGGCGTTGAATATTCCGGTATCAGAGATTTTTACTCCCCTTGTGTGGGTTCAGATCATCGGGCTTGTCTTTGTATTTACTATCGCCTATATCCTTGGCAAAAAGGAAGCTCGTCGGCTAGGAATTGACGGCAGTCAGTCTGTCGATGTAGTTCTGAAGCGAGAACTTAAGGCAGAGGAAATTGAACTTAGACGGCCTAAGGTTTTCTGGGTTAATGTAGTTTTAACTCTCGGTGTCATGGCAACTATGATTAGCGGTAAAGTCGATCCAGCCGTTATGTTTATGATTGGTACGGTAATCGCATTAATGATCAATTATCCGAATGTGGATATGCAGAAAAAACGCGTTGACGCTCATGCGAAAGCAGCCTTGATGATGGCTGGGATTTTATTGGCGGCTGGTTCCTTTACGGGAATTATGGGCGGAACCGGTATGATCAAGGAAATGGCGAAGGTGACAGTTTCCTTTGTTCCGCCGGCCTTGGCTTCCCATATTCCTTTTGCGATGGGCCTAGTGGCCATGCCGCTGAGCTTGTTATTTGACCCTGACTCCTTCTATTTCGGTGTAATGCCAGTAGCGGCCGGGGTCGCTGAAATGCTTGGCGTAGCGCCGATTCAAGTTGCTCAGGCGTCGCTCATGGGACAAATGACGACAGGTTTTCCTGTTAGTCCTTTGACGCCAGCTACTTTCTTGATTGTTGGCTTGACTGGTGTAGAACTCGGGGAACACCAAAAATTTGCAATTCCTTATTTATGGGGCGCTTCGATTGTTATGACGGTTGCCGCGGCCTGTATCGGCGTTTTCCCCTTCTAATAATAAATGTAAAAACTGGATGAGGTGATAAGCAATGAAAAAAATTCGCATTGGTTCTGGCGCTGGTTATGCCGGTGACAGAATTGAGCCAGCTGTTGAAGTGGCCCAAAAGGGAAACATTCAATATTTAATTTTTGAATGCTTAGCAGAAAGAACCATCGCTTTGGCCCAAAAGGCAAAATTAGCCGATCCGAATGCTGGCTATGACGCGCTTTTGGCTGATCGGATGCATGCCGTTTTGGCGATTTGTAAAGAAAAAGGTATCAAAATTATCACAAATATGGGGGCGGCAAATCCGGCTGCAGGCGCTAAAAAAATCAAGGAAATTGCACAGGAGCTTGGTCTTAAGGATTTGAAAATTGCGGCAGTGCTAGGCGATGATGTCCTTGAGCATGTATTGGCTCATGATTATGAAATTTTAGAAACAGGTCAGCCATTGGCAACGATCAAAGATAAGATTGTTTCGGCCAATGCCTATCTTGGCTGCGCTCCTATGGTGGCGGCGCTCCGTGAAGGGGCTGATGTAATTATTACTGGCCGTGTAGCCGACCCGGCGCTGTTTTTAGCACCGCTTGTCTATGAATTTAATTGGTCTTTAGACAATTGGGATCTTTTAGGTAAGGGCACAGTTCTTGGTCACCTTATGGAATGCGCTGGGCAGGTAACTGGCGGTTATTTTGCTGATCCCGGTTACAAAGATGTAGCTGATTTAGCTCGTCTTGGTTTCCCGATTGCGGAAGCGGCAGAAGACGGTTCCTTTATTATCACGAAAGTCGCAGAAGCAGGCGGCAGAGTCACACCAGCGACCTGCCAGGAACAGCTTATTTATGAAATTCACGACCCGAAAACCTACTTGACGCCTGATGTAGTGGCTGATTTTTCCGCGGTTTCGTTTAAAGAGCAGCGACCTGATGCAGTTTCTGTCAGTGGTGCGACGGGACGATCTCGTACGGATTCCTTCAAGGTATCGGTGGGGTATCGCGATAGCTATATTGGGGAAGGGCAAATCAGCTATGCCGGACCGGGGGCAGCTGAGCGGGCTCAACTGGCCTTGGAAATTGTTAAAGAACGGTTGATACTGACTGGCGTTTCTTATGATGAGATTAAATTCGATCTTATTGGCATGAATTCGCTTCATGGCGAGGCTCTTTCCACTGGTTCTTATTCTCCCTATGAAGTACGCCTTCGCGTTGCCGCACGGACAAAGACGCTGAAGGAAGCGACGCGTATTGGCAATGAGGTCGAAAGCTTGTACACGAATGGTCCGGCGGGCGGCGGCGGTGCCACAAAAAGCGCCAAAGAGGTTGTTGCTGTTTTATCGGTACTATTGCCGCGGGACCTTGTGAAAGCTACTTTGCATTATGAGGTGATATAAGATGAAATTAAGAGAAATTGCTCATTCCAGAACAGGCGATAAAGGCAATATTTCTAACATATCGCTCATTGCCTACGATTCAAAAGATTATTCTCGTTTAGAAAAGTATGTTACAGCAGAAGCGGTTCAAAAGCATTTTTCTCAGATTGTAAAAGGAAAAGTAGTCCGTTATACTTTGCCCAATATTGGCGCCTTGAATTTTGTGCTCTATGATGCTCTTGGCGGTGGTGTAACAAGGTCCTTAGCACTTGACGCTCACGGAAAATCGCTTAGCTCAGCGCTGATGAATCTAGAGATTCCCGAAGCGTAGAAACATTACAGCGACTCAGGAACAAGATAGCGACTGATAAAAAACAACAGCTCATTTTATGAGAGCTGTTGTTTTTTTGCAAATTTTCATGCAATGTGACAGGAAAAAGGGCTTAATTTGCGGAAATAATACGTCAAAGACAGAAGCTAGTTAAAGCGACACTGTTGCAGGAGGTTTTTCGATGGGGCAGCCGCGGCAGAGAGACGTTATGGAAACGTGGTACGGTCAAATTCTTGATTCGTTAAATAACGGCATTTTAGTTATTGATCATAAACAGATTGTCCAATATATTAATGATGAATATACGCGAATTACTGGTGTAAAAAAGGAACAGATTTTAGGCAGGATTTTATCGGATGTTCGACCAGGAGCGATGCTACCGAAAGTGATTGCTACAGGTAAGGCTGTTTATGGCGCCTATCGTCGCGAAGGCGATATCGAGTACGTAGCGGATATGGCCCCGATTCGTGTAAACGGCGCTATCTGTGGCGGGGTGTCAGTTGTTAAAGATATTACGGAAGTGCGGCGTCTTACTGCTGAAGTGGAGCGAGTAACGAAGCGGAGTCGTCAGCTAAAAAACTTAGTGGACCGACTATATCAGGTAAAGTATACTTTTGACGATATTTTAGGTCAGAGTAAAGCGTTACAGGAAACGATTCACATTGCCCAAAAGGCGGCGCAGTGTGATGCCGATATCTTGATTTACGGCGCTAGCGGTACTGGTAAAGAGTTGTTTGCACAGGCGATTCATCATGCGAGTGCTAGACGGTCCGGTCCTTTTGTGGCGATCAATTGTGCCGCCATTGCGCCGAATTTAGTAGAAAGCGAGCTCTTCGGCTATGAGGAGGGCTCTTTTACGGGAGCAAAAAAGGGCGGGCGCATTGGCCTGTTCGAAATGGCTAGTGGCGGGACCTTATTTCTTGATGAGATTGCGGAACTTCCTTTAGAAACTCAGGCGAAGCTGCTAAGGGTGCTTCAAGAACGAACGATTCGACGTATTGGTGAAATGGCTGAAATCTCTCTGGATTTACGGATTATTGCCGCGACACATCAAGATCTGTATCAGTTAACTTCCGAAAATAAGTTTCGCTCTGATGTATATTATCGGTTAAATGTTATGAACTTTACGGTACCGTCCTTGAAAGAACGGCAAGAAGATATTGCTTTATTAGCAAAATACTTTTTTTCTGCTGCTATGAAAAAAGCAGGCCGCTCTGTTCTGATTGATACTAGCGTGTACAGCGCCTTGCTCAACTATGATTGGCCAGGAAATGTACGGGAACTAAAAAATATGGCCGAATATGCTGTCAACATGTGCGATGAAACGACTCTAACGTTAAGTCATCTGCCGAAGCGATTGGCGCCAGGAAATTTAGACGAGTTTAATTATACCGAATCGTTGGCTGTACTCGTGAAAGACTTTGAGCGGCGTACGTTGCAACGATTGCTAGCGACTCATGGGACGAGTTTGGCGGCAAAGCGGCAAATTGCTGACAAAATGGGAATTTCTCTAGCTACACTTTATAACAAGCTCAAAGAAATCAAGAAACTTCATTGAAATATTTCTGCGAATAACTGATATGGGGAATTTTTAAAATAGCTGAGTCTATCAGCGAAAAATGGCAAAAAAAACGATGCAAGCGCCACGGAGGCACTTGGCATCGTTTTTCTCTATGTAAGAGAAACTGCGTTTTTAAGGACGGACAATGACGGAGACGCCATCAGGAATTACGGTTATGGAAGCTTTTGCGCCGACAATCTTTTCTGCTTCGGCCATGGCTTCTTCGAGGGTGCTAGTCACAGCAACTTGCATATCTTTAAACATTTGGTGATCGCACAAATCTGTGACTACGATAACATGGGCTTTTAGCTGGATACGAGCTAAAATTTGTGCCTCCCACTGATCGGCAATCGTTTTTTCAGCAGGTATCTGCATGATTTTTTCCATGACTTCCGAAGCACCGCCGGGAGCTTTGGCAAACCAATCGTAAAAAGCTTCGCCGCCATGACCGTCGTTGCAGGCGCTGCAGATGATAATAACGCCGCCTGGTTTCACTGTAGCTTCAGCCGCAGACATGCCTTTTACTGATTGATAGAGGTTTTGATCAAGGGGATAGCCGCCGTTGGAGGTGACGACAATATCAGCAGGACAAGCTTTGACGGAAGCCAGTTCGCCGACAAATTGGCAGCCTTCTTCATGGGCTTTGACCGAATGGCCGGCAAAAGCCTTAATGATTTTTTTCTCAGCATCAATGACCACATTGAGGATAAAGGCCAGCTTAGCCTGTTCGGCAGCGGCTAGCATATCTTTATGGATTGGGTTTTCCGCTAAATTACCAGTCCGGGCTTTTTCACTGTCAATGAACTGTGAGCAGTGATTGTAAAGAACGGTGACTTGGCTGGCGATTCCTGGTAGAACACTCTTGCGGCCGCCAGAAAAACCAGCAAAAAAATGCGGTTCAATAAAGCCTTCGCCGACGAGTAAATCTGCTTCCATAGCGAGCTTATTGACAATCGTAGAGCCGCCGGAAGGAAGTTTACCAATTTTCACCATGGCGCTGTCATCTTGGCTGTCATGAATTACAATATCAATGGTTTTACGGAAGGCTTCACCAAACTTGGCATTTAGTTCTGCTTCTGTTGTGGCTCTGTGAAAGCCTGTAGCAACAAGGAATGTGATTTTTCCGTCAGGATTGGTACTGCGGATTTCTTCTACTAAGAGCGGCGAAATAATGCGGCTGGGAACGGGGCGGGTGTGATCGCTCGTGATAATCACAATGTGTTTTTTTCCTTTAGCCAGTTCAGCGAGACGCGGCGAACCGATCGGATTGGCTAAAGCTGTTTTTACAAGTGTCGCTTCATCAGCTTCAGCGGTAAAACTTTCTGCCTTGGATTGAAGAATACCCTGCAGCCGATCAGCGGGAATTGAAAGCTCTAGATGTTTTTTTGCATAAGGAATTTTAACTGTGGTCATATAAATCCTCCTTTAAAATCGCTCAAACACTCATTGGTAATAGCGAAAGATTTAATCTATTGTAAATTTTCGCTATTTAATGAAGATATCCTTTTGTATACCAAGAAAGTCATAAATTTGTTTTTAAAATATAAGTTGAAATTTGTGTAATAAATAACATATAATGTAAAATATGACTAAAGATGAGGGGTGAGCAAGTAGTGGCAAGTATAGAGGAAGTGCGGTCAGGCCTATATAAGCTAGTCAGCCTAAAGGGCTTGCGTCACCCTGATGTGCTGGATATGAGCCAATATCTCGATGAATTGCTGAATCAGTATGAGCAAGGTCGAGAATCGACTGAAAGAGTGAATTCTTAAGCCAAGGTAAAGCTTAGAGGCAGCTCTAGTAGAAATGGCAATATTATGGCATAATAAGAGAAGTACTAGTAGAAAAGAGGGGTAATTCCACTATGAAAAAAGCTGTAATTGAAATGGATAAAGGTATTATTGAAATTGAACTTTTCGAACAGGAAGCACCTGGCACTGTAGCTAATTTTGAAAAATTAATCACGGAAGGTTTTTATGACGGATTGACTTTCCACCGCGTGATTCCCGGCTTTGTAGCACAAGGCGGCTGCCCGCGCGGCGACGGCACTGGCGGTCCTGGCTATACGATTCCTTGTGAGACCAAAGGCAATCCTCACAAACATGAACGTGGCTCGTTATCAATGGCTCATCGTGGGCCGAATACAGGTGGCAGCCAATTCTTTATCGTCTATGAACCGCAACCCCATCTTGATGGCATGCATACGGTTTTTGGTAAAGTCATTAGCGATATGGATGTTGTCGATCTCATTGAACAGGGCGACAGAATGAATAAGGTAACTGTTGTAGTTGACTGAGGCAATAAACAATAAAAACTGTAAAGTTGTAAATTGTTTTAAGGAGCCTCTTGACAGACGAGAAGCTCGCTGTTATTATTATAAATAACCTCATAACCTACAGGCAATGAAGCCTTCGCAGCGTAGTCAATACGTGCGGAGGCTTTTTGTGTTTCTTTTGAACAATGACGTTCAGGAATTTTATTTTCCTGGGCGTTTTGTAGTTTTTTGAGGGAATTTTAGGCAAAGGAAGGGATTTGGGATGAAAAGAAGTTGGGCTATTATACTTTTATGTTTACTCTTTACAATGGTCATCTTACCTGTGGCTTTTGCCGATGATGGAACAGCAACGGCAGCGGCAGCTGACGCGACTGATGCGGCAAAAATTGATAGCGGCGACACAGCCTTTGTGCTTGTAAGCGCGGCGCTTGTTATGCTTATGACGCCAGGTCTTGCCTTTTTCTACGGCGGTATGGTGCGAACTAAGAATGCACTCAGCACAATTATGCAGAGCTTCTTTATTGTAGCGCTTATCTCGGTACAGTGGGTACTTTGGGGTTATAGTATTGCCTTTGGACCTGATATTAATCATTTATTCGGCAGTTTGGAATGGTTTGGTTTAAATGGTGTTGGCATGGATCCCAACAGCGACTATGCAGCAACGATTCCCCAATATGTTTTTGTAATGTTCCAAGCGATGTTTGCGATCATTACACCGGCTCTTATTACGGGTTCATTTGCAGAACGGATGAAATTCCCGGCGTTCGTAGCTTTTACTTTGATCTGGGCCACTTTTGTTTATGACCCTGTAGCTCACTGGGTGTGGGGCACAGGCGGCTGGCTCAAGGACTTAGGTGTTCTTGATTTTGCTGGTGGTACAGTCGTTCATATTTTGTCTGGCGTATCTGGGTTAGTCATTGCTCTCGTGCTTGGTAAACGGCGCGGCTACGGCCATGAAATTATGTTGCCCCATCATCTACCCATGACGGTACTTGGTGCAGCTCTTCTCTGGTTTGGCTGGTTTGGGTTTAATGCTGGCAGTGCGTTAAGCGCTAACGGTTTGGCTGGTCTTGCTTTCCTTGTTACGAATACAGCGGCTGGCGCTGCTGCTTTATCTTGGGTATTTACTGAATGGCTGGTTCATGGTAAACCGACTGTTCTTGGCGCCGCAAGCGGTTGTGTGGCTGGCCTTGTAGCGATTACACCAGCTTCCGGTTTTGTAACTCCTCTTGCCTCTATCGTAATTGGTTTAGTGGCAGGTGTTATATGCTTCTTCTCGGTTAGTGTAGCGAAAGCTAAATTAGGCTATGATGATTCGCTTGACGCCTTTGGCGTTCATGGCGTAGGCGGTACCTGGGGTGCCTTGGCTACAGGCCTTTTTGCTACAACCTCAGTCAATCCCGCTGGTGCAGATGGTCTGTTTTATGGCAATGCTGCGCAGTTTACAACACAATGTATCGGCGTAGCTACAAGCTGGGCTTTTGCGGCTGTAATGACTTTCATTATCTTAAAAGCCGTAGGGTTAGTCTTTACCCTTCGTTCTAGTGAAGACGAAGAAAGCCAAGGTCTCGATCTTTCAGAACATGGCGAACGCGGCTATGCTCATCAGGATATTGCTATCGGTTCACAGATTTCCTTCGCGGTAAGCGAGTCCCCGTCAGAAAAGGTTGTTACCAAAACAACTTTAGCGTAAACTCATAAGAGAAGACCGACAGTTTATATCATTCGAGGAGGTTGCCTATGAGAAAGATTACGAAAGTGGAAATTATTACTCGTCCTGCTAAATTGGAAGAATTAAAAGATGCTTTAAATGAAATCGGTGTTGCCGGAATGACTGTTACCCAAGTATTTGGGTGCGGTCTGACGAAAGGCCATAAAGAAGTCTATCGCGGCAAAGAATATAATATTAGTCTGCTTCCTAAAATAAAGCTGGAAACAGTTGTTTGCGAAGTGCCTGTGGAGCTTGTTGTGGAAACAGCGAAACGGATTTGTCACACCGGTGAAGTCGGTGATGGGAAAATTTTCGTCTATCCTTTAGAAAATGCCGTTCGGATTCGAACTGGCGAAGAAGGGGACGCAGCCATCATCGATCCCAAATAAATTGCCCCATCTGCCTTCGGCCTTGTGTCGGGGGCTTTTTTTTACTTTATGACAGGAAGGGCCTTGTTTTTCGCGAAACACTAAGAAAGAGAAAAAGAGGCGACAAGCATGTTTTCCTGGATAAAGCGGCACGAAAACAGCGAAAGCGAAATTTGGTCGACTTGGCGGATATTAGCGGATCTAGAGCAGCGGTTTCCTGGAGTTTGGCTGCCGCAAGCTGCCGCTTGTCGGACCTTGCTGCCGCACAGTCGTCCCCTGACGGAACTTTCCTTGCCACAAGCTATGAACGACTTCATTCTTCGCTACGAACCGAAGGCCAAAAGCGGAATTTATGAGCATCAGGCACAGATTTTAGTAGCTGCCTGCCAGACGACGGCTCATCTGATTTTGACAAGCGGGACTGGATCTGGCAAGAGTCTGTGTTTTTTATCGTTTGTTCTGGAGGCTTTGAGTCGCTCGCTTCAGACAACTGCGCTTATTTGCCTGCCGACGCAGGCGCTGTTGTGGGGACAGGCTGAAAGACTGGCAGCACTTTCAACGGACTGTTCCTATAATCACGCGGGGCAAGCTATGGCAGGAAGACTTGTCGTTGCTGGTCAGCCTATTTGCTGGACCATTTGGAAGGGAAGTCAAGACGATGCCCAGATGCAGCGACATCAAGGCACTTCGGCCTTTGGCCGAGCCAGGCTGCGTTTGGCTACGATTGATAAAGTCCATTTTTCCTTGCTCAGGGAAGGTGCTTTTTTTCGCCAGCTTGCCGTGATGGTGCTTGATGAGGCCCACCAGTATCAGGGGATTTTTGGGGCGCAAACAGCCTATCTCATGAAACGGATTGCTGTGCTCAAGGAAGTCTTTTCGCTTTCGCCAGTACGGTTTTTTCTGGCTTCAGCGACGCTGCCGCAGCCCATTGATTTTGCTTCTCGTCTGTTGTCAGTACCGAAGTCTGCAATCATTCATATTGATGGGAGCGCCACCGAAACTGTTGAGTTTATTTCACTGGCGGCGGCAAAATCCTTTTTGAAGCAACGTGAAGCCGCGTTAAAACGACTCGTGTTGTTTTATGATCGACAGCCAGGACGGCCGGAATTGACGTCGTTATTAACAGCGAAACCCCTGCGGCATAGCCGGGCACTGTACTTTTGTCAAAGTAAGGCCATGAGCCGTAGGCTGCGATTTTTGCTAAAACCGCACTTGGCGCAGCCTGTCTTACTCTATGACGCGGATCTGTTGCCTGAGGAGCGACGAGAGTTAGAACAGACTTTCCGTCACCACGTAGAGCGGCCTCTTTTGCTTATTGCCACAAATGCGCTGGAACTGGGCGTTGATATTGGTGGACTTGACGTCTGTTTGCTGCCTAATCTAACACTTGGCCAGGCGGCGTTTCAGCAGCGGCTGGGACGAGTAGGAAGAGCTGTGACGCGGCCTGGACTTGTTATTGCAGGTCTCGGTGTTTCACCATGGGAGGCGGCTTTAAAACAGCATCTCACTGCTCTATTTTTACCGCGGCAAACGCCGTTGCCTCTGCCGCTTGCGCTGCCTGCTTTAAAAGAGCGTAGCTTGCTTTTGGCGGGTAGCGAAAAAGACCTGCAAAGTGCAGCTTTTACTGTTAGAGTGAAGCCGCAGCGGTGGCGGGCGGCTTGTCAGAGAATTTATGGCTGCGAACCTACGGAGTGTGAGGACCAGGCAAAAGCTGCCAGGATGAGTCGGCGGTTATACGATGGATTTCGCGGTCCGCAGGAGCGTAAAGTAGAACTGATTGCAAATGGCACGAAAGAGCCAATTGCTTTCATGGCGCGGCACTGTCTGTTAGCCAGAGGTCATGCTGGCGCTATCTATATTGATGAACTAAGTCATTTCTGGCAAGTGCTGCCTGCTTCGTTTCAGCAAAAGCCGGAAGGAGCAACAGGCAGTTATCCTTTCGCTAGTGCTTTGGTGGATCGGCTGCTACTAGCGCCGCTCGCTGAGCGAGCTTATATTACGGCAGGCATTGTCCATGGCCAGGTCCGGTTTGTACGGCCCTTAGCGGATCCTAT